>NZ_JAAGPM010000028.1:0-65638 GCF_017104865.1 Burkholderia sp. Ac-20349 | reverse complement strand
GAAGAAAGCGATCGCCGTGTCGCGCGCGGTCAAGGGCGTGAAGCACGTCGACGCATCCGGCCTGAAGGCGAAGGCCTGACCTCCCGGCGTGGCACGCCGCCGCGCCTCTTATCCCGGCATGACCAGGAGCACACGATGAACGAGGACAAATTGACATCCTCCCCTGCCTAAAGGCAGGAGATCACTACTGCTTCTGAAAAGTTAACGCTCATCTCAGATCGCTTCGGACGTTTCTTGCTTCATCGAGCGTCGATGCTGGCCGGCGTGAGCGACGAGGGCGGTGGCACGCCGCCGCGCATCGCGATCCACGGTTTCGGGCTGTTCGGCCCGAACGGGCCACTGCCGACGCACCTGACCGAATACGCGCACGAACGCGCGGCACAGCACGACGACCCGACGTTCGCCGCGTTCGCCGACCTGTTTCATCACCGGCTGATCCTGCTGTTCTACCGCGCGTGGGCCGACGCACAGCCAACAGTGAGCCTCGATCGCCCGGAACGCGCACGGTTCGATGGCTATGTCGCGAGCCTGATCGGGCGAGCAGCACACGGCGACAAACCGGCCTCGCAAGCCAACGCCGACACCGACGCGCTCGCGCCGCACGCGCGCTATTTCCATGCGGGCCATCTCGTGCGGCACACGCGCAACCCGGAGGGCCTCGTGCAGATCCTGCGCCGGCATTTCGGCGTCGAGGCCCGCATTGTCGAGCACGTACCGCAGTGGGTCGCGATCGAACGTTCGCAGCGCTGCACGATCCGCGCGACGCGGCCGACGTTGCGGGTCGGCGCCGTTGCGCTTGGCATCGCGGTGCGCGATGCGCAGTCGCGCTTCCGGATCGTGCTCGGCCCGCTGTCGCTCGACGCGTACCGCCGTTTCCTGCCGGGCGGCCCGCATGCCCGGCAGCTCGCGCAATGGGTGCGCGAATACGTCGGCATCGAGTTCGACTGGGACGTGCAACTCGAACTCGCGGCCGACGCGGTGCCGGCGATCGCGCTCGGCGCGCCGCAGGGCATCGGCCGCACCGCGTGGCTCGGGCAGCGGCTCGAACCGGGCCCCGCGCGTGACCTCGTCGTCCGCTACGACGTGCGGCGCGGCGGCGCACCCCTTCATCGCGAAACCGCCTAAACGGGAACCGTCATGTCCGATATCGGCCGCGCCAACCTGTTCGGAAAACTGAATCCGTTCCTCTACGAGACGCTCGAGCAGGCGACCGGCTTCTGCCGGCTGCGCGGCAATCCGTATGTCGAACTTGCACACTGGCTCAAGCAGATGCTGCAGCGCCCCGACGGCGACCTGCAGCGCGTGCTGCGCCACTTCGCGATCGACGACGCCGCGATCGACCGCGGGCTCGTTGCCGCGCTCGACAAGCTACCGCGTGGCGCGGGCTCGGTGTCCGATCTATCCGTGCATATCGATGATGCGGTCGAGCGCGCATGGGTCTATGCGACGCTGAAGTACGACGCGACGCGTATTCGCGGTGCGGTGCTGCTGCTCGCGATCCTGAAGACGCCGCAGTTGCGTAACGTGCTGCTGGCGATCACGCGCGAATTCGAGCGCATCGTGCCGGACGTGCTCGCTGACGCGCTCGAATCGATCGTCGAAGGCTCGCCGGAGGCGCCACCGGCCAGGCAGGCTGCGCCGGGCGGCGACGCTGCGATGCGCGGCACGACCGCCGCCGACGGCTCGGCGCTCGCGCGCTTCGCGGTCGACCTGACTGCCCGCGCGCGGGCCGGCGAGATCGATCCCGTAATCGGTCGCGATCCGGAGATTCGCCAGATCGTCGACATCCTGCTGCGGCGCCGGCAGAACAACCCGCTGCTGGTCGGCGAGGCCGGCGTCGGCAAGACCGCCGTCGCGGAAGGCTTCGCGCTGCGGATCGCCGCCGGCGACGTGCCGCCATCGCTGCGCGACGTCGCGCTGTACCTGCTAGACATCGGGCTGCTGCAGGCCGGTGCAAGCGTGAAGGGCGAGTTCGAGAGCCGTTTGCGCGGTGTGATCGACGAAGCGATGTCGTCCGAGCGGCCGGCGATCCTGTTCATCGATGAAGTCCACACGCTCGTCGGCGCGGGCGGGGCTGCCGGCACCGGCGACGCCGCGAACCTGTTGAAGCCCGCGCTCGCGCGCGGGCTGCTGCGCACCATCGGTGCGACCACATGGTCCGAGTACAAGCAGTACATCGAGAAGGATCCCGCGCTGACGCGGCGCTTCCAGCTCGTGCACGTGCACGAACCGGAGGAAGCGGCCGCACTGACGATGCTGCGTGGCCTGGCCGGGAAACTCGAGGCCCACCATCGCGTGCTCGTGCTCGACGACGCGCTGCAGGCCGCCGTCACGCTGTCGCACCGCTACATTCCCGCCCGCCAGTTGCCGGACAAGGCGATCAGCCTGCTCGATACGGCCTGCGCGCGCGTCGCCGTCAGCCAGCACGCGGTGCCCGCGCCGATCGAAGATGCGCGCCGCCGGATCGACAGCCTGCGTGTCGAACAGGAACGGATCGGGCGCGAATGCGCGCTCGGCACCGGCGATACGGCCCGGCGCGAGGCGATCGATCACGACATTAGCGCCGCGCAGACCGAACTCGACCGGCTCGACACGCGCTGGCAAACCGAACGCGACGCGTTGACGGCGATCGTCGCTGCCCGCGCGCTGCTGCTCGACGACGATCCGTCGCGTGCGCTCGACGCCGACGCGCGTACCGCGGCGCAGAGCCGTCTCTCGGCCGCGCAGCAGGCGCTGGCCGACCTGCAGGGCGACGCGCCGCTCGTGCTGCCCGCCGTCGACACGCATGCGGTGGCCGCCGTCGTGGCCGACTGGACCGGCATTCCGCTCGGCCGGATGGTGCGCGACGAAACGCAGGCCGTGCTGAAGCTCGCCGATACGCTCGGCGAGCGCGTCGTCGGCCAGAAGCACGCGGTCGAACTGATCGCCGAGCGCATCCAGACCGCGCGCGCGAAGCTGGACGATCCGAAGAAGCCGCATGGTGTGTTCCTGCTGTGCGGCCCGTCGGGTGTCGGCAAGACCGAGACCGCGCTCGCACTGGCCGACACGCTGTACGGCGGCGAACACAACGCGATCACGATCAACATGAGCGAGTTCCAGGAGGCGCATACCGTGTCGACGCTGAAGGGCGCGCCGCCCGGCTATGTCGGCTACGGCCAGGGCGGGGTGCTCACCGAGGCCGTGCGCCGCCGCCCGTACAGCGTCGTGCTGCTCGACGAGATCGAGAAGGCGCACCGCGACGTGCACGAGATTTTCTTCCAGGTATTCGACAAGGGCTGGATGGAGGACGGCGAAGGGCGCGACATCGATTTCCGGCATACGGTGATCCTGCTGACGTCGAACGTCGGCGCCGATCGCGTGATGCAGCTGTGTCGCGATCCCGAGCGCCTGCCGGGCACGCAGACGCTCGCCGATGCGCTGCGCGCGCCGCTGCTCGACGTGTTTCCCGCCGCGCTGCTCGGCCGGCTGACCGTCGTGCCGTACTACCCGCTCACCGACGCGACGCTCGCGCGGATCGTCGCATTGCAGTTGCGGCGGATCGAGCAGCGGATCGACGCGCATCACGGCATCCGGCTGCACTGCACCGACGCGGCGACCGCGCTGGTCGTCGAGCGCTGCCGGACGATCGAATCCGGCGGCCGGATGGTCGACGCGATCCTCACGCATACCGTGATGCCGCGCATCAGCCGCGCGATCCTGCAGGCCACGCTCGAAGGGCGCGTGCTCGCGTCGATCGAGTTGAGCGCGGCCGACGGCGAATTCACGTACCGGTTCGACGAGGAGGAAACGACGTGAATCGCGTATTCACACTCGACAGCCCGCATGGCGATGCCCTCAAATTCCATACGCTCGACGGCAGCGACGAACTCGGCCGCCTGTTCGAATTCCGGATCGAGGCGCTTGCCGACAGCCACAGCCTGTCGCTGAAGGACATGCTCGGCAAGCCCGTGACGGTCCGAATCGAGCAGCAGGACCTGTCGACGCGCTACCTGAACGGCATCGTTGCACGCGCATCGCTCGCCGGACGGCGAGCCGAACGGTACTACGGCTACGAGCTGATCGTGCGCCCGTGGCTGTGGCTCGCGACGCGACGCTCCGATTGCCGGATCTTCCAGAACAAGACCGTGCCCGAGATCGTGCAGGAAGTGCTGTCGACGTATGGATTTCCGATCGAGAACCACCTCGCCGAGTCGTATGTGCCGCGCGACTACTGCGTGCAGTACAACGAGACCGACGCCGCGTTCGTGTCGCGGCTGATGGAGTTCGAGGGGATCTACTTCTGGTTCCGGCATGCCGAAGATACGCATACGCTGATGCTGGGCGATGCGATGTCGTCGCACACCGTGCTGCCCGGCTACGAAACGATTCCGTACATCGCGCGCGACCGTACGGCGATCGCCGACGAGGAGCACATCGACGGCTGGCTGCCCGCGCAGGAAGTGAGTGTCGGCCGGCACCAGACCACCGACTACGACTATACGAAGCCACGCGCCGATCTGTCGTCGCAGAAGGTCGATCCGCGTGGTCACGATCACGACAGTTTCGCGTCGTTCGAGTGGCCGGGCGGCTATCGCGACGATGCGCCAGGCGCGCATTACAGCCGCGTGCGGCTCGAGGAACAGCAGGCCGAGCATGAGCGGGCGAATGCCGATACCGACGTGCGTGGTGTCGCGCCCGGGTATCTGTTCACGCTCGAAAATTGCCCGCGCGCCGACCAGAACCGCGAGTACCTGATCGTGCGGTGCCAGTACCGGTTTCAGGAGAACGCGTATGCGAGCGATCAGGGCGCGGAGGCTGTCGTGCATCAGACGATGATGCTCGTGCAACCGTCGAGCCTGCCTTACCGGTCGCCGCGCGACACGCCACGGCCGCGCACCAACGGGCCGCAGACGGCGACCGTCGTCGGGCCGCCCGGCGAGGAAATCTGGACCGACCAGTATGGGCGCGTGAAGCTGCAGTTTCGGTGGGATCGGTACGGGCAGAGCAATCAGGATTCGTCGTGCTGGGTACGGGTGTCGAGTCCGTGGGCCGGAGGCGGGTTCGGGGCCGTGCAGATTCCGCGCGTGGGCGATGAGGTCGTCGTGGATTTTCTGAACGGCGATCCGGATGAGCCGATCGTCACCGGGCGGGTTTTCAACGGCGAGAAGATGCCGCCGTGGGGGCTGCCGGGCAGTGCGACGCAGAGCGGGTTGCTGTCTCGGTCGTCGCCGGGCGGGACGACCGACCATGCCAATGCGTTCCGGTTCGAAGACAAGAAGGGCGCCGAGCAACTCTGGATGCATGCGGAACGGAATTTCGATGCGGAGACGGAGGCCGATCACTCGCTGTCTGTCGGGAACAACCATACGCATACGGTCGGGAACGACGAAACGATGCAGGTGAAGAACAACCGGCAACGGAGCGTCGGGCAGAACGAGACGGTGAATATCGGCAAGAGCCGGGTCGCCCAGATCGGGGTGGATGAGACGCATGGAGTGGGGGGGAACCGGACTCGAACGGTCGGTAAGAACGAAACCGTGACGATCTCCGCGAATCGTGACGCGACCATTGGTGGCGTGCATACCGAGACGGTCGTGAAGGGCAAGACCGAAACGATCGGTGAAGCCAAGACGCTGAATGTCGGAAAGATGTATCAGACGACGTCGCAGGACATGAAGACGCTGGTTGCGTCGGCGCATACCGAGGAGATCGGCACGCGGACGTCAACGATCGCCAAAGCCCACACGCATACGGTCGGCGGCGAACACACCGTCAACGTCGGCGCGAACCATACGACGAACGTGCAACATCAGGTGACCGTCAACGCCGGCGATCAGCTTTCGCTCGTCTGCGGGAATTCGAGCATCGTGATGAAGAGCGACGGCACGATCACGATCCAGGGTGTCAACGTCACATCGACCGGCACAAACAGCCACAGCGTAAACGGCAAGACGGTGACGTCGTCGGCGACCGCGGAGCACACGGTCGAAGGCGCCGTCCTGAAACTGAATCCGTGACGGAGGCCCGCACGAATGCAGAACTGGCAGCCGACCAATCCGATAGAACGCAGGTTCATGGATGCGCATTCGGACTGGATGAGTTTCGCGAAAGAGCAGGACGCGCGATTGATGATCTGGCAGACCGACGAGACGGATGCGGAGCTCGTCCGGCTGTATTTCCAGGTTCAGGACGAGACGTCGTGTGCGGTCAGGACGATGCGGGCGTCGTTCGTCAATGAGGCGGGCTATGCGACGGCGTTGGCCGATGAGCTGATCGCGTTCTACGACAGCCGGCGGGAGGCATCCAATGCGCAGGGCGTGCGTGCGGACTGGCAGGCGCCGTATGACGATGGCAAGAATCCCTTGCTGTATCTGTTCGCGGTTGCCGACAGCCTTACGCAGCACCATCCGGATATTTTTCCGGCGATGGTGTTCGTGCTGGAGCCGGTGAAAGTACGGGACGACGCGGCATGGGTGCGATGGATGGACGATTTGCTGTCGATCATTGCGGTCGCACCGCAGCTTGCCGAGCGTGTGCGCTTTGTCGTGCCGCGTATTGAAATCGCGCCGTTTGCTGCGTTGATGCAACGGCATCGCGCGGCGGTGCGCGTCGTACATGGCAAGTATTCGATGGCGAGCGTGCCGCGCGAGTTACTGGCGGAATCCGGCGAGCGTGGGCCAAGCGGGGAGTTTCGACGGCACTTCGTGATGCTGACCGAGATGATCGAAGGCGGGAATCCCTCCCGGCTGGAGGAGCTGCGTGCGGCCGCACTGAAGGTCGCGGAGCGTGAGCAGTGGTTCGATCAGTGCGTCGTCGTGCACCTGATCGCGGGGGCCGCCTATCTGAAATGGCGCGATCGCGAGAAGGCGATCGATGCGTATCGGAGCGCAGCCAGCAGCGGCATGCGTGCAGTCGAGGCAGGGCATCCGGCGGGGCACAAGCTCGTCGCGAACGGGTTGTTCGGCGAGGCGAGCGTGCATCTGACGCACAAGGACTATGCGCACTCGGCGTACTGCTACGAGCGCGCGGTGGCGTCGACTACCGCGGCGAAAGACGGGCTGATGACGGTCGAGGCCTGGCGGATGAGCGCGGTGTGCTGGGAACGGGCAGGGGAGCGCGAACATGCGCTGGAGGCCGGGTTCAATGCGCTCGATGCAGGGTTGATGATCGATGAGCCGATGCGGGCGAACAGCAATCTGCCGATGGTTGTCGAGTGGATGGTGTCGCAGCTGGGTGCGATGGACCGGCGGCGCAACGCGTTGAGCGAGAAGGTCGCTGCGTTGCGCGGTGGGCGCTGAGCGGAGGCCGAAACCGTGGCACTTCCAGCCGTCAAGCACCTCGATCCGGTTGTTGGCGTCGATGTCCATTCGGTGCTGGTCACGCCGGGTACGCCGCCGGTGTTCCTGCCGCACCCTCATGTCGGGTTCATGCTCGATAAGCGCGAGTACCTCCAGGCCGCAAAGGCCGTGGTTGGCTGCATTGCGACGATGATCGCGCAGGAGAAGGTGGCCGAATACATCGAACACCACCCAGAAGATGTGACGAAGCTGGAACACCTGGCTGATGAAGCGAATCAGCAGGTCAATGAACTCATGGGCGGCGGAAAGCTGCCGGACTTCAAAGCCGATCCGACTATCGCGGAGGGCATGAGATTGGCGAAAGACGCCAATCAGATCAAGAACCGCATAAGTGACGATCTCGGCTCGAACGTCGGGTCAGGCGGTAGCAGTGGCAGACCGATTTTTGTGAACGGGATGATGCGGGCCACGGCGGGGACGCACGCGTATCACGTTCCGGGGTTGCATTTTCCGCTCGGTGAATCCTTTGCGCCGCCACCTGAGGAGGTTGAACCGTCGAACGACGGGGAATCGTTCATGGGCAGCAAGACGGTGCTCGCCAACAACGATCCGATGTCGTACATGGCGCTGGAGGCGTTGAGTTGCTGGTCGATCGGGATGGAGCCACCTTCGCATAACAGCGCGCATACGGATCGAACTTACCCGTCGATGCCGAGTTCGGTGATGTTGCCGATTCCGGCGGGGCGGCCGGTGTTGGTGGGCGGGCCGCCGATCATGAACATGGCTGCGGCGGCGAAGGGGTTGTTCAAGGCGTTTCGGGGATCGAAGTGGGCGAAGACGCTGGCGGACAAGTTGAATTTGAAGCCGGGGTTCTTGCGGTGCAATGTGCTGAAGGCGGAGCCGGTCGACGCTACAACCGGGGAGGTGGTTGTTCAACAACGGGATTTCACCATATCGGGACGGCTTCCACTTATTTGGGACAGATATTACGGGAGTCACAGTTCTTATGACGGAGTGGTCGGCGTCGGATGGCAAACGCCGGCTGACATTCGACTGGAATGCATGCGACATGACAGTGCGGTGGGTGCGGCAATTTACTTTCCGGACCATGCAACTGCATTCGATACGCTGCCTGAAGCGGAGGGTTGGCTAGCCCGTGTCTATGACTGGCAGTATGGAGATGCCCTATGCAGACGTGACGATCGATTGATGCTGCGTACACGAGAGGCCATCGAATATGAATTTGCGTTGCCGCGACATTGGACACAGTTGATCGAGGCGCTACAAGGCGATGCCCGGCTTACGCTACCGCTCGAACGTATTTCCGATTTCAACGGAAACGCATGGGTGTTCGAACGAGACGAACGTGGAAGCGTCGTACGTATTGTGGAGTGGCTGCATGACAGGGCGACGCAGCGTGCAATCCAATGCGACCTACGAAGCTCTGCACATCTGGAGGCAAGTGACCGAAAGAACATGAGTTTTCTGACCGGGCTATCACTTGTCGATGGCAAGGGCCGGACACATCCACTGGTCACGTATGAGTACGATCGCGAACGAAACCTACGCGCGGCAATTGACGCGATGGCGCAACCGTACAGTTTCGACTATGACTCTGGTCACAGAATGATCAGCCATACGAGCGCGCAAGGCATATCGTTTTTTTATCATCACGATGTGGGCGACGACGGTGTTTGGCGCGTCGATCATGCGTGGGGTAGTGATGGACTGTTCGACTATCACTTTGCGTACGACCGCGAGCGGATGGAAACGCGCATCGTTGATTCGCGCGGACATACCTCGGTACTGCAATTGAATGAGCGTGGCATGCCTGTTGCCGAGATCGATGCGCTGGGCGGTGTGACCAGTTACCGGTATGACCCGCAGGGGCGTACGAACACGCAGACAGATCCTACAGGCCGTGTAACCGCTTGGAGCTACGACCAGCACGGTAATCTCATTACGCAGACACTGCCCGATAGCAGCTCGATCCATACACAATACAACGCTGATCACCGGCCCGTCTGCGTAACGTTTTCCGGAGGCCGACAGTGGCGCTACGAGTGGGATACACGTGGCAATTTGCTCACACGGACTACACCGTTGGGTGCAATGGAGCGCTACACGTACGACAGCGATGGACAGCCCGTCGAGTATGCAGGGCCGCGCGGCACGCTCACAAGCCTGGAATACGATCGAGACGGCAATCTTGCCGTACTGACGGATGCGCTCGGCCATCGCACGCTCTACCGGTACGATGCCCGCGGTAATGTCGTCGAAGTCGTCGACGCACTTGGGCAGCCTAGCCGCTATGAGTATGACCGCAACGGCAACCTGATACGGGCCATTGAACCGGGCGGAAGTGAAGTGTATTGCGTATACGACGGGGATGGAAACCTGATTCAATATCGTGATGCTGCAGGGCATGTGACGCGAATGATCTACTCGGCGCTTGGCCAAATCACTCGGCGCATCGCGCCAGATGGTGCCATCGTCGAATATCTCTACGACACGGAATCGCAACTGATCGGCCTCGTCAACGAACGCGGTGAGTTGTATGCGTTGGATCGGGATGCATTGGGGCGCATCATTGGCGAGACGGACTATTGGGGGCAAAAGCGATGCTACCGGTACGGCGCAACAGGCGAATTACTCGCCAGTACCGATCCGCTGGGGCGGACTATACAGTATCGCTACGACAAGCTCGGCCGACTGACGGAGAAGCGTGCGCCCGACGCAGCACGCGCGGATGCTGAGCACATCGACCGCTTTGAATACGATCAACACGGTGACCTAGTGCTCGCGGAGAACTCGTCTTGCCGCGTTGAGTTTCTCTACGACGCAGACGGTCGAGTGATCGTGGAACGGCAGGGCAACGACTTTACGATTGCGAGCAATTACGACGCAGCCGGCAACAGGACCGAACGTAGAACACGACTCGTTGTGCGAGGTGACACAGTCGAGCACACGGTGCACTATCAGTACGACGCCCTGGATGCCGTGACGTCAATCCAGATAGACGATACTGCGCCGGTCCTCCTCGAGCGCGATGCGATTGGGCGAGTCCGCATCGAGCAATTGAGCGCGGATTTGTGGCGAGAGCTATCGTACGAAGCGAGTGGACAGCTCGCCTCGCAGCAAACCCTGCTTACGAACACCGGTGCTCTTTTTGCGAGTGAGTATGCGTATAACGCAAACGGCGAACTGATCGAAAAGCGTGATTCACATCGCGGTATCGAGCGCTTTCAGTACGACGCCGCGGGGCGGGTTGCCGCGTACACCGATCCCGCAGGGCGACTGCGTCAGTTCCTTCATGATACGGCCGGCGATCTGCTTAAAACCTACGAACGTCGCCCGGTTCATACGGCCGATGATGTTTGGGTACGCGAGGGGGAATATGACGGTTGCTATTACGCGTATGACCGCGCGGGCAGTCTGACGAGTCGGCTGGAGCCTGCGCAGGACCTGACACTGAGCTGGGATGCGCTTGGACAACTGGTGGAAACCGTAGCGATACGGAAGGCCGCGAATGAAACGGACAACGGGCAAGCTCATATCCATGCCCAGTATGAATATGACCCATTCCTGAGACGAGTTCGCAAGAGCGTGCATACAGATAAATCAGACGGAGACACTCCCTCTCGCGTTAGCCGGTTCTTCTGGGATGGTGATGCTCTCGTGGGAGAGTGCAGCAGTACGGAAATTATGTGGGCGAGCTCAGGCCCCGAAATAGATTTTAACAACAGGGAACGCGCCGCCACTGATATTTTATTCGAATGGGTCTACTATCCGGAAACGTTCGAGCCCTTTGCAGTTGTGCGCCGCCAAGTGGTAACTGGCGATTTATTGGCGGAGGCGATTAAGCAAACGGATCATTCCCTGCAGACGGTACATTACCTTCAAAACGACCGAAACGGGGCGCCCATGCGCATGCATGATATAAGGGGAAATGTCGTTTGGGAGGCCAATTACAATCCGACTGGAGGTGTTGAGAATTCGCGTAACGAATGGGTTGGTCAACCAATCAGATTGCAGGGACAGTATCACGACGATGAAAGTGGGCTGAATTATAATCGATATAGATACTTCGATTCTAAAACTGGGGGATTTACTTCCCAAGATCCCATTGGCTTATATGGCGGCATCAATCCTTATCAATTTTCGCCCAACACGCTTGGGTGGATCGATCCGCTCGGACTAACAGCTGACAAGTTGGGCAGAAATCTTCTGGCAGCCGGTCGAGCCGTCGCGGCGGGACAAACTCCACATCACATTGTTGAGGAAAACAGTACGAAATCAAAATATGCACGAAGAAATCGAAAAATTCTGGAGAGAAATGGCATTGACATAGATGCTGCTGAAAACGGGGCACGGCTTTGGGGAACCGGGGTAACTCAAGTTGCAGTCCCATCCCATCCTGCGTATAACAATGGAAACCCTAACAGGGCGCTTGCGAGAGCGAAAGGAAATTATCATGGGGGCGATCATCTCCACGGCCCGAAGCAACAAAAATTTTTGTATAGAATACTAAGCCGCGCAGAAAAAAGAGGTGTTGATATTTCAGAACTTCTCGAGGGTATTGGCAGAAGAATGGAGAGCGGATCGTGGGAGCGTACGTTTAGAGGATGCGGAGGTTAAAGGGGGATATATGGTATCAATTGACATCATTAATATTGAAATCATCCAAGCAAGGTCGGCGAAAATCAAAGAGAAATTTGAGAGCTATAGCTGCGACCCTAGATATATGGAAGAATTTCTTCTTGCGCTATCGAAGACGTGCGAATGGAAATATTCCACTGGTCCAATTTTTGATGAGCCGCCATATCAGATGGAACTCATGGGGTTCTCAAGTGGAAGACTATTAAAAAAGAAATATAAAGATTTTTTTGAGGCTCGTCTTCTTGGTGCGTATAGCTCCGGCTTTGCGAGCGATCGACACTTGGTTACGGTGTCTCCTTCCAAACCACAAAACACTCCCGTAAACGCATCCAGATTCAATCAAGAGAATGGCGAAACACACATCGCGTACGCATATCATTACGTCGACTCTAAGTTTAATGTTCTAAAGCCACCAAAACTCAACGGCCTGGGGGAAATATTCGACCTGGGCAACAAAACGACGGCATTTATTGTGGTCGGCCGAAATGATGCGGAAAGTATATATCTGTATTGCCATGACGATCACGGGTTAATTCGATCGGTGCATCTTTGGACAAAAGGCGTTCAGGTACAGTCGAATTATGATTTTCACTACGACGACGGGATACTAACGACGATCAAGTCAGGTGAAAGTCTAATTTGGATGTCCAAAAAAGCGTGATCTTGATAGTCCGGACCATAAGTGTTACCGACGATGCGTCGAACTAATCCAGGCACGCGGATTCGGTTCAATTGCGCGCCAGCCTTGATCGTGCACGCGCTCACTGCGCTGCCCACATCCAGAATTGAGGGCAGTGGTCGGCTTCGGACAGCACGGGGACGCACGTTCGTGTTGGGCTCCCCATAATTTTACATAACGTGAATTATCGACACTGTTGGTGTAGGTCCCAAGTTCAGATGTCGTGTTTCCGCTAAATAAAAATGTCGTGTTTTGGTATGTAGGTTGATCGCCAGCCCCCTCAAGGAGCACCGGCGATGAACGCGACTGGGACGATCACCATGACGATGCGCGAAGTCGATCGACTGAAGGTCATTGAGGAGGTAGCCGATTGTCGACTCAAGCCGGGCCAGGCCGCCGAACGGCTGGAACTGAGCGTGCGGCAGGTCGAACGCCTTGTGCTGCGCTATCGAGCGGCCGGCGTCGCAGGATTGGTGTCAGGCAAGCGTGGGCACCCGAGCAACCATCAATTGCCCGCGGGCAAGGCGCAACGGGCGTTGGCATTGATTCGTGAGCGCTACGCCGATTTTGGCCCGACGCTGGCCTGCGAGAAGCTGCGTGAATGTCATGGCATTGACCTGGCTGTCGAAACGGTTCGTACGCTGATGAGGGCTTCCGGCCTATGGATTCCACGCAAACAACGACCGCCGAAGGTCTACCAGCCGCGAGCGCGACGGGCGTGCCTGGGTGAACTGATCCAGATCGACGGCTGCGATCATCGGTGGTTCGAGGAACGGGCGCCGGCCTGCACGCTGCTGGCGTACGTGGACGACGCGACGAGCCGGCTGATGATGCTGCACTTCACGCAGACCGAATCGACCTTCAGCTACTTCGAGGCCACGCGAACGTATCTGGAGCGCTACGGCAAGCCGGTGGCTTACGCAGGCCGACGTCGAGCACGCGATCTTGGATCTGGCGCAACGTAGGCAGACCGCAAAGCCCTCGGATAAACCTGGCCGTCGGTCCGCAAAAGCAGGAGAAACAAACGTGAGCGCCCTGCCCGTTCAGGCGCCGACCTTCGACACTGCGTAACGGTCAAAACGAGGAAACAGAAGCAGCAAACCAACCTTAAAACCGGACATTTTTAAATGGCTGGAAGGTGGACATCTGAATCCGGGTATGACATTTAACAGGGTTGATACCTATCACTCCTGCGTCGCACCAGACTTAACTCTGAAGCGAACGAGTCAGACTCGTGGTCCGGAGATCTACGAGGATCGCCGCTGGTAGACTGCCTCGCAGCGACCGCGGCCATCGCACCCCATGGCCGATTTTCGGTGGATCCTCGCGTGGCGTTAGAATAGCGCCCCTTCTCACAGGAGACGAAAATGTCCTGGTTCGTTTACGAAGTACCTGAATACCACGAAGACGCTGCGCGCATCGAGCCCTTCAGCGACCTGCGTAGCCGCGTGCTGAAAGCCGGCGACCCGGCCATGGCCGACGAACTGGAAAGCGTTCGCGAGAACGCCGCGGCGACTGCGGACACGCCCGAGCGCCCGCTGCGTAGTCCGGAAAATCCGCATGTTTTTCCGATTCCTTACGCCGAATCCATGATCCTGGTTGGGTTCATCTTCGATCTGAAACGCGAATTCCGGCAACTGGTCGTGTCACCCGTGGAAATGCCCTGGCTCAAAGACGCGTAAATGGTGGTCGGTGCGGAAGCCGACGGGAAAGTTGTTCCTGGCCTGGAGCCGGGTCCGAATATCCAGTGGACGCTTTCGGATATACATGCGTCGCGTTGGAACCGCGCGTCGGACTGAATCAAGCTGCAAGGCTGTTAAAACAGGGGCGGCTGCCGTGGATCTCGCGGGGTACCGAGACGCGTTCGCCATCTTTCCCTACAAGTTGCATCCAGGTTACGTTTTACGAGCGAAGTTGAAATTGTCGTAGCCCGAGGGTTTGAGTACATGCTGGCAGCGGTTCGGGCCGTCTGAGCGCAGCGCGAGCCGTAACGGCGTCAGGTGCAGTCGTCGAACGATCCGCGAAACCCCGGCTCGGCATCTGCATGCGTCCAGCTCGAACATCACGCCAACCCGATCTTTTCCGCGTCGAATGACAATCAAATATCATATTATGATATATAAGGATCGCTGAATATATCCGCCAGCCGTCATGGCAGCCATGCTCAGCGCCCGCTTGCCGGAACCAGTCGCGGGGCGTATGGTTGATTTCTCTATCGCCCTTTTTCGGGAGATATCAAAATGGCTGCCATGCAATCCGCGGCCACGCCCCTCTCCGACGAGGAAGCCCGGCGCCAGTTACACCGCGCCGTCATCGCCAGCACGATTGGCACCACGATCGAATGGTATGACTTCTTCCTCTACAGCACGGTCACCGGCCTGGTCTTCGCAAAGCTGTATTTCCCGCAATCCCACCCTCTTGTCGGCACGCTCCAGGCGTTCCTGATCTATGCCGTCGGCTTTGTCGCACGGCCGGTCGGCGCGGCGATCTTCGGCCATTACGGCGATCGCATCGGACGCAAGGCCACCCTGATCGTGACCCTGTTGCTGATGGGGCTCGCCACGTTCGCCGTGGCCTTCGTTCCGACCTACGCCGCAATCGGCATCTGGGGCGCCGTTATCCTCACGATCCTGCGCTTCATCCAGGGCGTCGGCGTGGGTGGCGAATGGGGCGGCTCGGTCCTGATGTCGATGGAGTGGGCGCGCACCAATACGCATCGCGGCTTCGTCGCGTCGTGGCCGCAGTTCGGCGTGCCTGCGGGATTGTTCCTCGCCAACCTTGCCGTGCTGGCCATGAGCTGGCTTTCCGGCAACGCGTTCCTCACGTGGGGCTGGCGCGTGCCGTTTTTCCTCAGCATCGTGCTGGTTGCGATCGGGCTCTATATCCGCCTGAATATTCTCGAGACGCCGATCTTCGCGAAGCTGCTGGCCGAGCATCGGATCGAGAGGACGCCGATGCTCGAAGTGCTGCGCAAGCAGCCGAGGGATATCCTGCTGTCGGCGTTTGCGCGGATGGCCGAACAGGCACCGTTCTATATCTATACGGCGTTCGTGTTCACTTACGGGATCACGGCGCTGGGCGTCACGCGCGAACTGCTGCTGGCGGCGGTGCTGGTCGCATCCGTGGTCGAGTTCTTCACGATTCCGCTGTTCGGGCACGTGTCGGATCTGATCGGGCGGCGCAAGATGTACATCATCGGTGCGGCTGCCGTCGGCGTGTTCGGATTCATCTACTTCGCGATGGTCGATAGCCGGAATCCGGTATGGATCTTCGCGGCCATCGTGTTGTCGCTGGTCCCGCATTCGATGATGTATGGGCCGCAGGCCGCATTGATTGCCGAGTCATTCACAGGGCGGTTGCGGTATAGCGGCGCGTCGATGGGTTATCAGCTCGCGTCGGTCATTGCCGGTGGCCCGGCACCGCTGATCGCAACGGCGCTGTTTGCCTACTACCACTCGGGGTATGCGATCGCGGCGTACGTGCTGGTGTGTGCGGTGCTGAGCGTGGTCGCCGCATCGAAGCTCGGCGACTATACGAACAAGGATATTTCGCGGGAATACGACGACGCTCGGGGCTTGGGGGATCATGGGCACGCGCCGCCGGTGACTTGACGCATTCGCCGGCTCAGGCAGGCGATGACGACCGCAGCCGCGATCCCATCGCGTCACGGGCGCATCGAGGCGCCTTGGGTAGGCCGATACGCAGGGCTGGGCCGCGCCGCGAGACGGCGCCGGGCGACGCAGAACATCGAGCAGCCCAGCCCGGAACAGGTCCGACGACGGGGCGCGATATGCGTGCTGCGCCGTTCGTGATTCGGCGCTCGCCGTCCGGCGGGCGCGTTTCACATGGCTCGAAATAGGGAGAGCCGCCGGACGGTGAGAGCGCTGCTGTCGCGCAGCGGTTCGCCCGGCGTAATCGGCTTATCGCTCGCTGACCTTCGCGCGCGGCAGCCATTCCGCCACGGCGCCTTGCGTGCCCTTCAGATGGGCGGGAGTCGCGTCCTGAACGTGCGCGTCGAAGCGGCGTGCCGCCTCGGTGTCGAGATGCCGGCCGTCGAACGTCGACTGGCGACGAGAAATCATGTTGATGCGAAGACGTTTTGCCGCCATGGTCGGTATTCCTTGAAAAAACAGCTCTCGCCAACTGGCGAAGTGCCATAGATTTACGTGAGAAAGATGTCGCTGCGATGACGCGGTGCGCAACGCAAATCCCTCGCCCTCACCTCTTTCCTCCGGCAATCCCCCTCAAGCATCCACCCACATCCTCAACAGGTTGTGATACGCACCGGTAAGCCGCCGCAACGACTTCCCGCCCACGCCCTGCTGAGTCAATCGCTGGGTCGAAGCGCCCCTACAGCGGCCGCGCTTGTCGGCCACCGACTACGCCGTGATAATTTCCTTTTCGCGCATAATGCGCTCAAGGACAATACAGCAGTTTCCCACATCGACACCGGATTCACGTTGACCGTGGACAAAAATAATTGAGGGCCTCGCCGATGCCGGATTCCACTGGTTTTGATCGCAATGCATTCAGGGAATATCCACTGGATGGCGCACTGCTGCGCTTTCACCCCGCGACAGGAACGCACATCCGGATCGAGCATCCGGCGACCCGCCACTTGCGGCGCCTCGCCCCTCGAGTCGCCATGTTTGGGATAACGAACAAGTGCAATCTGTCTTGCGATTTTTGCTCGCGTGACGTTCAACGCGATAGCGCCTGGTCCGTCCAGTCGGCCGCCGACGTCCTTCGCGGCCTGAGCGCAGCAGGAACGCTGGAAGTCGCCTTTGGCGGCGGAGAGCCGTTCGCGTTCCGCGGATTCGCCGAGTTGATCGACATCCTCCATGACACCACGCCGCTTGCACTGAACGTCACGACCAACGGAACGCTGATCCGGCGCAACACGTTTGCGCCCTACGCCGGCCGTTTCGGCCAGGTCCGCGTCTCGCTCTACGACGAGGTGCGCTGGCGCGACGCGGGCACGGTCCTGTCGGAATTCGGACAAAGATGGGGGGCCAACCTGATCGTCGACGACGCCGTGCTGCCGGGGCTTCCCGCGCGGTTGGCCGAACTGGCCGCGCTGGGTTGCGAGGATGTCTCGTTGTTGTCTTACATCGGCCCCGATCTGCGCAGGCACCTTTCGCCACGGGGACGGGCGCAGCTTGCGGCGATCGTTCAGGATTCGCCGCTTGCGTGCCGACTGTCCGTGTGCTTTGGCGACGCGGTTCCGGTACCCAGATTGTTCGATGGTGCCGATGGAAGTGGCGACTGCGGCGCCGGTCTGGACTTCGTTTCCATCACGCCTGACCAACGCATGCAGGGCTGTTCGTTCCATGACGGCGGCCTGCCCGCGACCAGTGCGGAGGAAATCCTGCACGGGTGGCGGAATGAGCGCGTGCGCCTCGCGCAGCCAAGCGCACGGCGCGGTTGCGCACGTCGCAACGCAAGCGCCAGTCGAACCCGATCCACGCCATCGGTCAGCGTGTGGCAGGCATTCTCCGGCAACAACAGCGGCGAGTGCGTAATGGTCGCGAAGTTCGAGACCATCGCGGATGCGGATGCCTACCTCGCGCAACTGCTGCCGTCATGGGCACCCGATGCCGCGTACACATCCGAGTGGAAGCGCCTGTTCAACGAAGAAGCGGTGGCGGGCCCGCAATTGTCGGGTGGAGGATCGCCTCGCGAGCTGGCGGCGATCGGTCGCTCGGTGATCGCGACGGGATACGACGCAGAAGACCTGTTTCCGGAGTTGCGCGCCCTGGCCTGGAAGAAAGGCGCATACGTGGTGCCTGACGGCGTCCACGCGCATCACGTATTCCTGCTGGCGGCGGTGCGTGCGTCAAGCGCAGATGACGCCCGCACCCTGGCCAGCCTGACGCCCCATCCGGCCGCCAGGACCTGGCTGCATGGCGATGTCATCCTCGTCACGCTCGAATTGCAGGGGGATAGCGTGCCGGGTGAGCTTGTCGAGACTCGGCAATGGCTCACCGCCTTTGCGGCCGGCCGGCCGCTCGCCGCCGAGCTCGTGTTTGAGGACATGGATGATGCGGCCATGCTGTCCGTGTTGAAGCGGCTCGGTACGGAGATCGGCAAAACGCCCAGGCTTGCGTTGCATTTCGGATGGCGTGATCAATCCGGCGAGAAAGCGGCTCGATTCGCGCAAATGATCGAAGACGGCCAGACCAGCATCGCAGGCAAATGTGTCTTGGTATCGGGCCTCGCGCGGCGAAAGCGGCTCGCTGTGCTCGCCTATCGGCAGGGTGCGCATGTCAGCGCCATCGACGGATCGGAAGTGCGTGTCAGCGCCTATCTTTCCGTGCCTGATGTCAGGCCTCAACCCGGCCGGCGCGCAATACCCGGTGAGATTGATATTGGCCGGGTTCGCGAAGCGCTCCGCCAACGGTTCCCGGGCGGTATACGCATCGATGTCAAGGCGGGATATCGCCGAGGCATGGCGTTCGTGGACATCGTCACCGCGGACCCTGCATACGCTTTCGCGCAACTCGAGCAGCTTGCCGCGTTGTTCGATGCCACGCTCTCCCTCTGGGTTCACGAGGTCGATCCGCTGGCATTTGCGGTTCGACGCGTGATCGCGGACGTCCGTGCCTGATCTGCCGTGCAACATGGCGGGTCGGCCGAACCGATGTCCTGCAGATTGAACATGCCCATGCGATGTCCCCGGCTAAACACGTAACGATACGGCGAGGTCAAGAAGAACATGCATCCTGAATTCGCGCGCGAGATTGCCGACGCGGCGAGCGTGACCTATCGAGCGCTTCTTGCTGCCCATCCGGACGAACATTTTTATGCGTTCGCCCTCTACACCGACAGTGGCGCGATGACCGTCGTACCGGCCGCCAATTCCGAGGAAGGACTGAAGCGGGTTCGCGAACGGATGGAGGTCGGCGACGACGAGAAGGCGCCGGAGTTCACCTGGGCAACCGGCGAATGGGCGTATGAATCCGCCGAGGCCGATTCGTTCAATCCGCTCTGCGAGCGGTTGGCCGAAACGGTACTGGGCCCGGAGATTCCCGAAGCGAAGTTCGGCGAATTTTTCAGGGATCTTCAGCGCGACATGATCGAGGCGCTCAGGTTGCTCGACCAGGAAGGATTATTCGGAACGGGCGCGGCGCGCGAGAAGATCACGCTGTTCGTCACGATCAGTGACGACAACGGGGCCGAGGCACTGGAGAACGAATCCGCCAGGATCCTGAACCCGCCCGCCGTCTTCGATCGTTTCATCAACCGGTACGCGTAGCGGCGAAAAAGCCGACACCGAGCGTTCGAGGCGCGGCATGCGCCGATGCCAAGGGTCGTTCACTGATCGGCAGACTGCGCGAGTTCGTCGGTTTCACCGAAGACATCTCGTCGAACACGTGGCGATGGCGCCGGTCGATCCACTGCACGCTCGGGCGAGTGCCCTACCCGCTTCAGCGGGCGCGCATGGCGCCCATGCCACGCTCACGCCCGCGTGGTCGCGGCCTGCTCGGCCAGCGCGGCCCGCTCGATCCAGTGGATGGCCGGCGCATCGTGCTCGCCCGGCACGGGCCGGCCGATCAGGAAGCCCTGCACTTCGCGGCAGCCGGCATCCGTGATGCACGCCAGTTGCTCCTCCGTCTCGACGCCTTCCGCGACGGTCGTCACGCCGAGGCGCTTGCCGAGATCGGCCACCGCGCGCACGACGGCCGCACAGTCCGGGCGCGTGACCGCATCGCGCACGAAGCTGCCGTCGATCTTGATCTTGTCGAACGGAAACGCGCGCAGATGCGCGAGCGACGAGAAGCCGGTGCCGAAGTCATCGAGGGCGACGCGCACGCCCATCGAACGCAGCGCGCGCAGGTCCGCGATCGCCTTGCCCTCGTCATGCAGCAGCGCGGTTTCCGTCACCTCGATTTCCAGCCGGTCGGGCGCGAGGCCCGCGCCGGCCAGCGCCGCCGCGAAGGCCGGCACGATCGTGCCGTGGCCGAGCTGCCCCGCCGACACGTTGACGGCGACGCGCGCGCCATCCGGCCAGCGCGCCGCCTCCCGGCAGGCCTGGTCGAGCACGAATCGGCCGAGCCGGTCGATCAGGCCGCCGCGCTCGGCCACCGGAATGAAGCGGCCCGGCGAAATCCACCCGGCGTGCGGGTGATGCCAGCGCAGCAGCGCCTCGCGGGCGGTAATGCGGCGCGTCCGGGCATCGACGATCGGCTGGTAGAACACGTACAGCCCCTGGTTCTCGTCCAGCGCGAAGCGCAGCTTCGATTCGAGCGCGATCCGCTCCTGCGCGCTCGTTTCCATGTCCGGCGAGAACATCCGGTACGTGCCCTTCCCGGCCTTCTTGGCCGCATAGAGCGCCATGTCCGCGCGTGACAGCAGCACGCCCGCATCGTTGCCGTGATGCGGCGCCAGCACGCAGCCGATCGACGCGCCGATGCGGAACTGCCGGTCGGGCGACGGCGCATAGGGGGCGGCGAGCGCGTCGACGAGCCGCGCGGCCGTGCCCATCGCGCCGTCCGCGTCGGTGTCGCGCAGCAGCACCGCGAATTCGTCGCCGCCGATGCGCCCGAGCATCATCCCCGGCTCGGGGCACTGCCCGCGCAGGCGTTCCGCGACCTGGCGCAGCACCTCGTCGCCCGCCGAATGCCCGCGGGCGTCGTTGATCAGCTTGAAGCCGTCGAGGTCGATGAAGAGCAGCCCGAGCACCTTGTCCGAGCGGCGCAGGCTCGCGTCGAATTCGGCCAGGAAGGTCGCGCGGTTCGGCAGGCCGGTGAGCGAATCGTGATGCGCGAGCTGGTGGATGCGCGCCTCCGCTTCGGCCTGCTGCGTGACGATCGACCACGACAGCATCGGGCCGATGTAGCGCCCCTGGGCGTCGCGCACGGCCGAGACCTGGATGTCGAGCACTTCCGGCCCGAGCGCGATGCGGGCGCGATGCGGCAGGTTCGCCGGATCGGCAAGCAGGCGGCGCTGGTGCTGCGGGTGCGGGTGGAAGAAGTCGATCGGCGCGCCGAGCGCATCGTCCGCACGGATCGGCAGCAGGTGCTCGATCGAGCGCAGCAGGTTGCGCGACGTCGCGTTCAGGTAGTTGATGCGGAACGTCTCCGGGTCGGCCGTCATCACGGCCACCGGCATGTCGTCGATCATCCGCATCAGCCGCATCTGCGCCTGCTCGCGCATCCGCGATTCGGCCTGGGCATCGACGGTACGCAGGAAGCCCCGGTAGTTGACCGAGATCACGGCGATCAGCGCCGCCGACACGAAGGCCATGTTGACCGCGGTGGCGACGAGCGTCGGCTGGCGCGTCGAGAGGAAGAACGCGATGAACGCGACGTTGACGATCACGGCCACGCTCAGCGCGGCCGTGCGCAGGTACATCAGGCTGAAGATGCAGCCGATCACCGTGATCGCCATGTAGAACGCGACCTGGGCCTTTTGCCACGCGTCGCCGTACGGGAACAGCAGCAGCGCCCAGGCGGTGAACGTCACCGCGATCGGGATCACCAGCCAGTTGGTGACCGTGAGCGCGCGCAGCACGGCGTCCGGCGTCGGTTCCAGTAGCCGGGCGCGGCGCCAGTGCAACAGCCGCGCGAGCGACGCGAGCGTCATCGCGGCCGGCATCGCGACCGACAGCCACCACGGCGTGCTGCCCAGGTGCGTGACGGCGAGGCTCCAGGTGCTCGAGATGAGGATCAGGTACATCACCGGAAGCTGGCCGGCGAATACCCGGAACTGCGCCGCGAGCAGGTCCGGGTTGCGGGCCGGCGCTGCGATGCTTGCCAGTCTTGCGATCCGTGCGTAGTGGGTTTTCATGTGAGCCTGCATGCTGCAACCCGGGTTCGGGTTGTCGTGTCCGGCGCCGCCGGTTACCCGCACGGGTCCGGCTCCATATCGGCCTTGACGGCCGATTCAGCCGCGGCAGCCGGCGCACCGGCACGGTTGCCGCCGGTCAGCGCGAGCTGCCCGCTGCCGACGATCTCATTGAGTGGCGCGGGCCTGCCGAGCAGGAAACCCTGCGCTTCGTCGCAGCCTTCGTTCGCCAGCAGCGCCAGCTGGTCGCGCGTTTCGATGCCTTCGGCCAGGATCGGAATGCCCAGGCTCTTGCCGAGCGCGAGCACAGCGCGGATGATCGCGCGATCCTGCGGTTTCGCCTCCGCGTCCGCGACGAACGACTGGTCGAGCTTGATGCGGTCGAACGGGAACGAGCGCAGCGTGTCGAGCGACGAATAGCCGGTACCGAAATCGTCGAGCGCGATGCTCACGCCCAGCGCCTTGATCTGCCGCAGCGTGTCCAGCGCGCGCTCGCGGCCGGCGAAGATCGTCGATTCGGTCAGCTCCAGCTGCAGGCGCGACGCCGGCAGGTCGGTTTCTGCGAGCACGTTGGCCACGAGCGCCGTCAGGTCCGCGTGCATGAACTGCACCGCCGATACGTTCACCGCGACGGCATAGGGCGGCTCCCACGTGGCCGCTCGCGCGCATGCCTCGCGTAGCACCCATTCGCCGATGTCCAGGATCACGCCGTTCTCCTCGGCGAGCGGAATGAACTCGGCGGGCGGAATCGTGCCGAGCGTCGCGTGCTGCCAGCGCAGCAGCGCTTCGTAGCCGCGGATCTCGCCGGTCGTGAGCGAAGTCTGCACCTGGTAGTGAATGCTCAGCTGGTTGTCGGCCACCGCGCGGCGCAGGTCGGCCGCGAGGCTGCGGCGCGCGCGGACGATCAGGTCCATCGCCGGCTCGTAGAAGCAGATCGTTTGCGCGATGCTGCCCTTGGCGCGGTACATCGCGAGGTCCGCGTTGTTGATGAGGATGGCCTGGGTGGCGGCGTCGTCCGGGAAGATCGCAACGCCGAAGCTCGCGCCCGGCACGACCTCGTAGTCGTCCAGCCGGACCGGCTTGTAGAGCGCCGGCTCGAGCCGCTCGAGCAGATCCATCAGGCGCGTGCCGTCGTCCATCCGGCAAAGCGCCGCGAATTCGTCGCCGCCGATGCGCGCGACGAATTCGCCGTCGCGCAGCAGGTTCGTCATGCGCCGCGCGAGGATGCGCAGCACCTCGTCGCCGGCGTGGTGGCCGCGCAGGTCGTTGATTTCCTTGAAGCGGTTCAGGTCGATGCCGATCAGCGCGAGCTTCGTGCCGTGTTCCTGCGCGAGCCCGATTTCGAGGTCCAGCCGTTCGTTGAAGCTGGCCCGGTTCGGCAGGCCGGTCAGCATGTCGCTCAGCGCCAGCCGGCGCAGGTGTTCGAGCGATTCGGCCCGCACGTTGCTGTCGATCACGTAGCTCACGAGCCCCGTGCAGACGATCACGAGCGACATGCCCGCGACCGCCAGCGCCAGCGGACGCAGCGCGCTCATGTCGGTCCAGGTGCCGTCGAGCGTCAGCGGCGTGATGCGTAGCGCGGTCATCCCGGTGAAATGCAGCGCGAGAATCGCGAGCGACAGCACGCCGGCCATCTGGTTGACCGCGTGCGGCGACGGCCGCATCGCGAGGTGCAGCGCGAGCGCCGCGAGCGTCATCGCCAGGAGCACCGACGCGATCAGGTAGCCGACGTCCCACGACACGATGCCCTCGACTCGCCACGCGAGCATGCCGGTGTAGTGCATCAGCACGATCGCCACGCCGACGATCGCGCCGCCGAGCGCGGGCGCGGCCTTGACGGTGCGACAGGTCGTCAGCGCGAAGCCGATCGTGCTGCCGCCGACCGCGATGAACAGCGACACGAGCGTAAGCGGCAGGTTGAAGTGCACGGGCGCGCCGGCGTCGAAGCCGAGCATCGCGATGAAGTGCGTACACCAGATCGCCACGCCGGCCGAAATGGCCGTCAGCACCTGCCAGCCGAGCCGCTGCGTGCCGGACGTGTTCACCGTGCGCTGGAACAGGCGCGCGGTGACCCACGAGCCGGATCCGCACAACAGTGCAGCAAGCAATACCAGCCAGTGATTGTGCCGATAAACGATGCACCCCAAAACTGTCGCCAAAACCTTCCTTCCCCTATCCGTCGCATGGGCTGATGCTGTTCCCGATCGAAGCCGCGAGGCGATGCCGCTTCGATCGGGCGCGCCTTCCAGATATCGGCATGTGATGAATAAACTGAACGCCGCGCGACTGCGCGCAAACGATTTCCTGGAAGATATTTTTTGTGGAAAAAGTGCCGGAACGCGGCTGGATGGGACATCGACGGATCGGCTGAGGGCTTGCCGCTCGCCCGGGTGGTGTAGGCGATGGGGCGTGCGGCGGAGTTCCGCCTTGGTTTACCGTCAGCTTTTGGGGGGCATCGCGAATGACCGGGAAGCGCGACGCGGATCTTGAAGAAGATGTGTTTCTCGTCGCAACGCCAGCGCCCTGCTGCTTCTCTTCCGAACTTCTACGCCGAGTGACGGCAAATCAATGAAACATGCGACGTCTGAATCCCGGGATGAGATTGATGACGGCGGCGAATTTGGCATGCCCGTGCTTCGGCGCATCATCGACCGATTCCGGATAAGCGCGACCGGTAATGGGCGCGCATCGGCGCGCGGATGGCTGCCGGCGCGACCGTGTCGGCATGCAGCGCCGATGAACGGGATAAGTGGCGGACGTAATGAAAGCAGCGTTCCAAAGGTCGACCGCCTGCAATCGCAGGCGGTCGATCCACATCTGCCCGTCATTCGCCTGAATATCGCGTGGCCTCGATCGGCACGCCTTGCTCCGACACGAAATACCGCCACGCGATCATCAAGCGCTCAACGCACTCACACCGACGCGATCAATTCACCCCGACCGCACTCCACGCGCGAGCGACCGTTGCGCTTTCGGCCGAGTTCACGCCGTACAGGTCGTTCGCCGCCTGGATCGATGCACGTCGTGCGTTCGGGTAGCTGGAGTTGGCGTTCAGATACACGGTCAGCGTCCGGTACCAGATCTTGCCGGCCTTTTCGCGGCCCAGGCCGCTGAAGGTCGTGTCGCCGTTGCAGACCAGTTGCGCCTTCGTCAGACCGGTATCGGTCGACGGCACCGTCGGGCCTTCCGCCAGCAGGTAGAACAGGCGGTTGCCGACGCCCGACGTGAAATGCGGATCGTGGCGTGGATTCGACCACGAGAATCCGCCGGACGGGTAACAGCTGAACGACCGGCCATCGAGATCCTGCTTGTACATCTTGCGCAGGCCGCCGCTCACCACGCGCGCACCGATCACGTAGTTGCCGGGATCGTTTGGATTGTTGGCGTAGTACTTCACGAGCGTGCCGAAGATGTCCGACGTCGACTCGTTCAGGCCACCGGCGTCGCCCGAATAGTTCAGGTTGGCCGTGGCCTCGGTCACGCCGTGGCTCATCTCGTGCCCGGCGACGTCGACCGACACGACAGGTTTCGGCAGGCTGGTGCCGGGTTGGCCGTCACCGTACACCATCACGTGCGACGAGAGCCATGCCGCGTTCGCGCCGGTCGTGCCGCTGCCGGTATTGAATACAACGTGTGCATAGCTCTTCACACCGCGGCCGTCGTTGAAGATGCCGTTGCGGTTGTGCGCCGTCTTGTAGTAGTCCCAAGTGAGCGCGAGCCCATAATCGATGTCGGCGGCGACCGTCTGCCGGTCGGTGGTCGTGTTGTTGCCCCACACGTTCGTGCTGCTCGTGAAGATCGGCAGGTCGGTCGCCTGCTCGACGTCGTCCGAGGTCAGGCCGCGGCCGTCGTAGACCGAGCCGGCGCCACGACTCGGATCGAGCATCCGGTACGCGTTCATGCCCGTCTGGTCCGTGGTGAGCGTCAGGTCGCCGTAGTACAGCGAGCGGCCGGTGCCGGTCGCGGCGGCGGTCTTGATCAGGTCCTGTGCGTCGAGCACGGTGCCGGTGCGCGCGTCGACGTAGTACAGCACCGCATCGCCGTGCGCATCGGTTGCCTTGCCGTATACACGCACGGCGTAGGCCAGCGTCGGGTTGACGTCGCGTGCGAACACGACAAGTTCCGCGTCATCGACGCGGCGCACGTCCGAGTTGAACCGCGCGGCCGCGATGCGCTTGACCCTGGCCGCACCGATGTCGGGTGCGTTGCGTACCACGGAGCGGTTTCCGACCTTGCCGATCGTGCCGGAGAGATTGATCGGCGCGAGCTGGGTCACGCTCGCCTGCTTCAACTGCCCCTTGCTCGAATGGACGACAACGTCGCCGCCGATTACCGGCAGCCCCGCGTAAAAGCGGTCGAAACGCACGTGCTCGGTGCCGTCGGGATCGACGATCACGTCGCGTACCTGGAACTGATCGC
The DNA here is from genome assembly GCF_017104865.1 of Burkholderia sp. Ac-20349. Taxonomy (NCBI): domain Bacteria; kingdom Pseudomonadati; phylum Pseudomonadota; class Betaproteobacteria; order Burkholderiales; family Burkholderiaceae; genus Burkholderia; species Burkholderia sp. Ac-20349. The sequence continues at coordinate 38,818 of NZ_JAAGPM010000028.1, read as the reverse complement.
CGTCCGTCGGCGCGCCGGCCTGTGGCCCCGCGAACTTCAACGTGCGGGCTGCGCCACCGACTGCGAGACTGAAGGCGGACGGGTTCTGCTGGATCAGTTGCAGTGCCTTGTCAACCGTGGCCGACTGGTCGCCGGCTTGGGCAAAAGCACTGAGACTCGCGACGGTAATCGCGGTGATGGACAGCAGACGAGACAGTTTCTTCATGTAATCCCCCGGGTTATAAGTGGGTGATGTTCGAGGAATGCATCAACGTCAGACTTTCAAGACATGTCACGAACAGCAGAGGGATCCTAGAAGGTCATTTTTATAATTACAAGATATTTTCTATCTGATTAATTTTTACCTTCATCGAAGTTAATCGAGTCATGTTTTGGTGATGAATTTGAAATGATCTCGTCGGCTGAGGTGGCGGAATCGGCAGCCTTGCATTGGCTGGATTTGCGGGGCGAGCCCCGTGCTACCTAGGGGAGGCAGCGTGTGACGCGGGTCGATCAGGACGGACGATGTGAAACCGGAGTAAAGCGGCAGATGCTATTTGCTTTATTAAATATTGATTTTGATTGTTGCCATTCCGGGCGCGTCAGTGCGATTTTTCTCGGCGATACGATTCGCGCTTTTGACGGCGATACCTTTTAATTCGTAGTGAAAGCAGGACGACCGACGCACGAGATAATGCTTTCTACGAATCTCTCGCTTGAGCGGCGCGGCGCAACTCATCGCATGTACGCGTCACCCTTTCTCCTGCATCGGAAGGCCCGCGCTCGGACACCGGCTGCGCACGGTTCTGACCACCTGTCGCGCTTGTCGTACGTGAAGCGGATGTACCGTGGCGCGCAGCTATTTCCGACGGAGACGCATGCGGTCGACGAACCCTCCGTCGACGATCGGCCGCCTACCCGCCCCTCACCTTCAACCGCACCACCAGCCACGTCAGCGCGCCCAGCACGAACACGGCGAGCGTCCACGTGCCGCCATGGTGCTGCAGCACCGCGGCTGTCGCGGCGACACCCGCCAGTCCTTGCTGCAGGAAGCCGCACAAGGCCATCGCATGCGCGCCATGGTCGTGCGCATCGCTGACGGCGGTGGCCATGCTGTTCGGAAACAGCACGGCCTGGCCGAAAATCGCCAGGCAATACAGCGCGATGAAGATCCACAGGCCGGTAAAGTGGGTCAGCAGGCCGCCGTGCCACGACGCCAGCATCAACGTGGTTGCCAACGCAACCAGCGCGGCGCCGCCATGCATCAGCCGCACGCCGCCGAGCCGTCTCACGAGGCGATTGACCAGCATCGCGCCGCTGAAATAGGCGACGCCGAGCAACAGGCCGATACTGCCGAAGCTCGTTACGGCCAGCTTGAAATGCTCCTGGAACACGAACGGACTCACTTCCTGCAAGGTCACGGTCGTCGCGAACCCCAACCCGCCTGCGCAGGCTGGCCACAGGAAGCCCGGGCGCCGCAGCAGGATCCAGTACGTGCCGGCCATGCCCGACGTGACCGCGGTGCGGCTCCCCGCCTTCAACGGCAACATGGACGAGAGACCGATCGCCAGCGCGGCGATGACGGCCATCAGCACGAAACCCGTTTGCCAATGACTGTATCGGCCGATCAGCCCGCCGACGAACTGGCCGCCGCCCAGCGCCGTGATGAAGGCGATCGACAACACGGAGAGCCGTCGCGCCAGTTCGTCACCGCGCCAGTTGTCGCGGACGATGATTCTGGCGATGATCGCTGCGCCGCCGCCCCCGATGCCCTGGATGGCGCGCAACGCGAGCAGTGCCGGTGCAACCGTGCAGCTGGCGAGCAACAGGCTGCTGGCGACGAACAACAGCAGCGAAATCAACAGCGGGCCACGCCTGCCCCAGCGTTCCGCAGCGGCGCCCCAGAATGGCACCGGCAGCGCCGCGCCGATCACATAGGCGGAGATGGAGAATTCGGCGCCGCCTTGCGTCATCTTCAATTCGCGCATGACGACAGGCAGCGACGGCAAGTACACGGTCGTCGCCATTTGCGCCATGAAGACGATCAGGCACGCCAGCGCCATCAGGGGAACAGTCGACGCGGCAGGTTCGCACGGCGCGCCGGCGGCAAGAACGGGTTTGTCGCTCATGCGCGGTCCCGATCCGATCGAGATGCGCACGCCGTCTTTACCCATTCGCGCACACATCGCGGGATCCTGTCGCACGCGCCGCCCGCTTGCATGCTCTCCCGCACCCCGAGTTCGGTCGCCATCGTTTCTCTCTTTCGCTCTTGTTGACGTTCGTTGCGGCCGTGTGCTGCCCGACCCTCGCGCGAGATTGTACAAAACGCGGAACGTGCCTGCACGAGACCCCACGCCTGTCGTGGCCGTCGCAACGGCGAACCTCCGGGAGCGGTGTCGGAACGATGTCTCTTGCAACCGGTTCCGGGGAAATTGGAACCTGTCCGGAACGGCATGCGCCAATGCATCGAGGCCCCGGGACGCGCATGACGACCCGTGTGCCAGTTGCCTGAACCCGATCGAAGACCCAGCATCGCATCGGCGCATGAGGCACAATACCCGGCTTCCAAAATCAACCGCGGCCAAACCCATGCGCTTCATCGTCGTTGGAACCAGCGGAGCGGGGAAATCCACCTTTTCGAGCGCATTGGCCACGGCAGCAGGCTGCCCGTACGTCGAGCTGGATCGACTCTACTGGGGCCCGGGCTGGACAGCCGTGCCGCCGGAACAGTTCGAGAACGCCGTGCAGGCGGCGACAGCCGGCGACCGATGGGTCGCCGACGGGAACTACAGCGCCGTGCGCGACCTGCTCTGGTCGAGAGCCACGCACGTGATCTGGCTCAACTTCGGGCGTCGGACCGTATTCTCCCGGGTGCTGTGGCGCACGTTGAGCCGCGGGCTCATGCGCACCGAGCTTTCGCACGGCAACCGTGAGTCGCTGCGGATGGCATTTTCCCGAGAGTCGGTGCTGCTGTGGTCGTACACCACGTTCGCGAAGAACCGTGTCAAGTTCGCCGCCCTGCGCGACGACCCGAAATACGCGCATTTGCACTGGACGGAAATCACCGAGCCTTCGCGCACCCGCGCGGTCATCGCCATGCTGGCCCGCGCGGGCAGTTGAGCTTGCCCCAACGGGGCATCACTTCACCGCCGCATTGCCGCCGTCGGCGAACAGGGCCGAGCCGGTCACGAAACTGGCCATCGGGCTCGCCAGAAACAGCGCCGCGGACGCGATCTCGTCGGGGCGGGCGATGCGCTTCATCGCGTGGAGCCCGGCCGCCCATTCCTTCTGCTCCCGGTCTCCCCCCATCGCGGTATCCACCCCGCCCGGCAACAGTGCGTTTGCCCGAATGCCCCGTGCCGCGTAGTCCGCGGTGATGCCCTTCACCAATCCCATCAAGCCGGCCTTGGACGCGCCATACGCGGCCATCCCGGGAAGCCCGACGCTGGTTCCGACGAAGCTGGACGTGAAGACGATCGAACCGCCCCCGCGTTCGAGCATCGCGGGAATCTGGTTGCTTGCGCCCAGGAAGGCCGCCGTCAGATTGATGGACAGCGTGTGCTGCCAGTCGTCGAGCGAGAGGTCCGCGAGCGGCTTGAGCGGTCCGACCGTCCCCGCGTTGTTGATCGCGATGTCGAGGCCGCCGAACTCGCGCAGGGCCGTCGCAACGAGCCTTCGATGCGTATCGGCGTGCCCGACGTCACCGGCGCATGCGCACGCCTGCCCGCCCTGACGACGGATCTCGTCGGCAACCTGATTCAGCGTGGCTTCGTTTCGCGCGCCCAATACGACTGACGCACCGTGCTCTGCGAACATCAACGCGATCGCGCGGCCGATGCCGGCAGAAGCGCCGGTGACGATGGCGACTTTCCCTTCGAGTAAGGTCATTTTTTTCACATCCCGTGAGTGAGGTTCGTCACGGCAATGTAGGTGACCGCACGCAGGCGGACACTCCGTTTCTTGCTTTTCAAGTCCTGCTCGACGGCAAATCGCGCGGTGGGTTGCGGGTGGCGCGGATCGGCCCTGTCGCGCACTGCAGCGATCTGCACTGGACGGAAATCGCCAGGCCTTCGCGTACCCGCATCAGTCGTCGAACGTGCCGCGATATTCCGGCGCAGCATCCGCACGCGTGTTCAGTTCGAACATCACGCCGCCCGGTGCGCGGCAGAAGAAACGCGAACCGCGCCCGTTGTTGAAGACGTCCGTCACCATCTCGACGCCCTCTTCCCTGAAGCGCTCGAACAACGCGCGAACGGCATCGAGGCTCGGCAGCTCGAACCCGACGTGGAAATTCGTCGGCCATGCCGGCACGTCGTCGCTGACGTGGTCGATCACCACGTCGAAGCCCGCGCGCTTGAGGATCCAGGATTTTTCCCAGCTTCCCGCGATCGTGAAGCCGAGGTGCCGCTCGAAGAAGCGGGCCGTCGCCAGCGTGTCGGCCGACGGGAAGCTCAGGTGATTGAGCTTCATGGTTTGCGTAGTGGCAGTCATTGCGAGTCTCTGTCGTGCGTCGATCGGCGGAGGCACCATGCCGTTCCGCCCGACGAATTCAGAATACGAGCCGACGCACACATTCGACAACTCGCATTGGACGCCTGCTTCGACCGGGCGCGAACCCGCGTGGCACCGCGGGCCGGGGCGCGGATGCGATCGCCGCGGATCGCGCTACTCGCATTCGGCCGCGATTCGCCGCAACGACATCATTTCCGGCACCCGCCCACCTCCACCTTCGTGATGATGTCGGCATGGTTGGTCTTGATGGTGATCATGCACACATAATCGAGGACGGTTTCGTGGCCGTAATACCCGGTGGCTTCATAGTCGTCCTGGTACAGCGGGATCTCCGCCACGCCATTTCCTGCGGGATTCACCCCGGCAACATGACTGCCGACGTACCGGCTGCCGGTCTGGACGAACGTCAGGTTCGGGCTCACGTGAACCCGCGACGTGTCCCAAAAGTAGTTCCCGGTATAGCTTGCCGACTCCGGCGACTGCCCTAGCGGCGGCTGATTGATGAACGGACGGCCGAACGCCTTGAACGCCACCGATATCGGCTGTCCGACCATGGCTTTGGCCGCCTTCTGAACCGGGCCGGGATACAGGGTCGCGCACACCGGGCTGGAATCCAGGACGGAGCAGACATTCGCGCAACCGGCAACGAACGGGATCGCCGCACACGCCCACACCATCGACATACTGTTTCTCGAGATAGACATCGCCATTCGATCCTCCCCGTGCACAAGTGGAACCCTCGTTGGACGCGACCTGCCGCGCGCCGCCCTACGTCTTCGCCGCTTCGTAAACCCTCGTCTTTGGATTGAACCTGTATTCGACGACGTCCGCGGCGCCATAAGTCTTCTTCCGACCGGCGTTGTCGACGCCCGTCCCCTTCATCGCGACACGAAGGCGCGGCCAATCGCGACCGTCGGTCGACAGGAAGGTCAGGGTCGACGAGCCGGCCACACACGGGATGTGATTGCCGGTACCGTCGGCATCGCACGCTGCGCCGTTGTCGTCGCCGCGAAACACGTTGCCGGCATAGGTCCAGTCGGTATCGTCAGGATTACTTGACGCACTGGTGCGCTGATAGACGAACATGCTGAACGACTTGATCCGGGTACCGGAAGCCAGATGCCAGGTCGGGACCGCCAGCACGATCTGCCCGTCCGGCGTTGTCGTGCTCACGGCGGGTTCCTTGTCGTCGATCGTGTCGGCCTTCTCATAGCCGCCAAACTCGCCGATGGAGCGCTCCGACTCGACCATGTTCCAGCCGGCCACGCCACCGTCCGTGGTCCATTCGAAGGTGGCCTCGGTGATCGTCACCCGGGCATCGGGCGCCGGGGCGGCGGTTTTCTCCTGTTCGGCATACTTGTTCGGCGTGTCGTAAGCGAAGCCGGTGAAGTAGTGGTTGCCGTTCAGATCGAACGCGTAGCCATACCAGTACGACGCCTGGCTTCCGTTGGCGATCTCCATCATGTCCTCGCCGTGCGCGTCCTTCTGGTAAATGCCCTCGAGCACCTGGCCGGGCCTCGGCGGCACGGGTGCCGGGCGCTTCTCGCTGCCCTCGCCTTGCGCGGCCACGTCCTGCGTCGCCGACGCAGCGGCCGATTGCGCATTCGATGCCGTATCCGCATGCCCGGATTTATCCCCGCATGCCGCGACCACAAGCGAAACGACGGACAGCCACGCAAACTTCCCGATCATGTGCCTTTACCCCTGTATGCGGTCCCGTGATGCGTCTTTGATGTGACCCGATGCGATCTCACGGGATGCATTAACTGATATTGCTGTTCGATACCGATTGCCCGGCCGACCGATTCAAGCGCCGGGCCGTGTTGAACAAATGGAGCGGATTGTCTGGGCGTTCAGCGCCGCCGGGCGGCGTAACCGGCGGGAAAAGCGAAGGCCATGAAGGCTGGCGCTGCATAGGCAGGCAGCCGAATTTGACGCGGCAACGCGAAGCGCTGCTCGGGAAGCATCTTGTTGACGGGTTTCATCGTTTTCGTTTGTCGTTGTCGGCGCCAATACGGGATTGGAAGACGTGCTCGGACACGCTCAACGCGGGTTGCGTTGCACCAGTCGACGATTATCACCACTATCGGCAAATAAATCATCCATCGACGGCATTCGCGGGCGTTGTTTCTCGCAGAGAAATGTCGACCGCATTTGACGATAACGCGTGAAATGCGCTGGCACTTGGCACCGGCAAACGCTTGCTTTCATACGACTGACACAATCTGCCGGGTCGCAAATCTTGCTCACCGATTGGGCGCAGCCGGTTGCCCGGATCGATGTCGGCATCCTGCCGATGCCATTTTTCCGGTGTTTGTCGCGTGAGACTCGGGCGTGAGGCAAGCGATATCGCGTGCCGGACACGCCCGGCGCAGCCCTGTCGATCGTCGCGACGCCTCAAGCGCCGATGGCCCGGGGTCGACAGACAGACCCCGGGCCCCGGATTTCCCGCCGGTGCCGGGCATCACAACCGCTGCCCGGCACCATTGGTCGATCGATACTGCGCGAACGACGTCAGAACTGGTAACCGGCACCCACCACCGCGCCGAAGTCCGAACGCGTGTTGCCCGTCACCGACGCCTTGACGACCCAGCGGTTGCTTTCCGTCACGTACGAGTACCCGGCGGCGAAACCCTGCTGGCCGTGATAGTTCGACGTCGCCGCCGAGACCATCGAGCGGCCCGCGCCCGTCGGTTGCGGCAGGCCGGCGACGGCCATTGCCGATGCCACGCCGCCGTACATGTCCTTCTTCAGGTCGTTGAACGAGTTGTACACCTGGCCGATGCGCTGGTCGGTGTAGCCCTTCGCCTGCGTCGTGGCGGTCGACAGGTTGTCGTTCAACTGCTGCACGTTCACCGCGTCGGTCGGCGCCGTGCCGGCCGCGACGTTCGTGACCTGACGTTCGCTGCCCTTCGCACCGACCGAGAACGAATTGTCGCGATCGGCGACGGAGCCCTGGCCGACTGCTACCGCGTTCTTGCCGGTTGCGGTTGCCGTCGACCCGATCGAACCCGCATCGGCACGCGTGATCCACGTGGTATTCGCATCGGTCGCCGCCGCGCGGATCTGGTCGTTGGCCGCCGCGTTCTTCAGCGCGTTGTTGAACTGGCCCATGTTGACCGCGTCGTTGTCCTTCACGCCCGCCGCGACCCCGGTCAGCACGCGGTCGCCCGCCGTGCCGGAGAAGTTCACGCTGGTGCCGCCGGAGTCCTTCCCGACCGTGATCGCGCCATTCGGATCCTGCTGCTGCACAAGGCCGGCCTTGCCGTTCGCGATGTTGGTGACGTTCCCCTGCAGGTTCGTGATATCGGTCGTGTTCTTCGCGACCTGCTGGTTGGTTGCGTAGAGCTGCGAGCCGTTCACCGCGTCCGTGCTGGTTGCGCTGAGCGTGCCGGCCTGCACGTTGGTGATGCGCGTGCCACCGGCGCCGCCGAGGGTGATCGAGCTCTTCGAGCTGTCGTCGTACTGCACCGCGAGCGCGCCGAGCTGGTTGAGATTCGACTGCACGCTCTTCAGCTGCTTCACGTTCACCGCGTCCGTATCGTCGGTGCCCGCGGCGACGTTCTTCAGCACGACCGCCGCATTCGTGTCGCCGCCGATGAGCGATACCGAATTCAACCGGTTGCCGTTCGCGTCGACATCGTACTTGACGACGTTCTTCACCGCCTCGCCCGCCTGATTGGACACCTGCGTGATCTGCTGTTCGAGCGACGATTTCACGCCCGACAACTGGCCGCCGTTCACCGCATCCGTGCTGCCAGCGGCGACGTTGCCGTCGGCCACGTTGGTCAGCTTCGTCGGGGCGCCACCGCGCGCCGCGTTGTATGCGCCTGCCTTCGGGTCGAACTGCAGCGCGTCCTGCTGCAGCCCGGCGATCGCGGCCGTGTTGCCGGCGATGTTCGTTTCGGCAGTGTCGATACGCGTTTCGTGATTCTGGAGCGTCGTCGTGTTGCTGCCGACGCGGGTGTCGAGGTTGGTAAGCGCGTCGCCGACATTGTTGAACGAGCCGCCACCGACTTTATAGTCCGGCGCGCTGATCGTGCCGTCCGGTTTCGCGGTCGCACCGCCGCCCAGTGCAGCCGCCGTACCGTCGGTCGCGCGGCGCAGCTGCGCGCCGTTCACCGCGTCCGTGCTGCCGGCCGCGACGTTGCCTTCCGCGACGTTGGTCAGGCGCACCGGGCTCCCGCCGTTGCCGGCGCCGAGCGAAACCTGTTTCTTGTTCGCGTCGTCGTACTTCACGGCGAGCGCATCGAGCTGGCTCGTGCCGTCCTGGATCGCCGCATTCAACTGGTCGACGTTGACTGCGTCCGTGCCGTTCTTGCCGGCCGCGACATTGCCGATGCGTTGCGGACCGTTGCCGCCGTGGCTCGCATCATATGCGCCGAGGTTCGCGTTCCACAGCAGCGCGTCCTGCTGGAGCGCAGCGATGTTGCCCGTATTCGTCGTCACCTGGTTGCCGAGCGTGGTCACGCTGTTGCCGACATTCGTGATCGACTGATTCAGCGTGTCGGTTGCCTTGCCGAGCTGGCCGACATTCACCGCGTCGCTCACGGCAGTGCCGTCCGCCACGTTGTGCACGCCGACCGGCGACTGTGCACCCTTGCCGCCGAGCGTGACACCGCTGTGTGCGTCATCGTCGTACTGCACGGCATTCTTCGTCGCGTTGCCGATCTGGTTGGTGATCGACGTGCTCAGGTTGCCGAGTGTCGTATTGATGTTGCTCGTTACGCTCGTGCTGAGCGACGACAGGCCACCGTTCAACTGCCCGACGTTCACCGCGTCGGTATTCGCGACACCGGCTGCGACGTTGTGCAGCGTCGTGCCGTTCGTGCCGGCGAACGTCACCGAGTCGAATCCGCTCTGGCCGTCGTACTTCACGTTGCGGGCGTCGGCCGCCTGCAGGTTGGTGATACTGGTGGTTGCCGTGCTCAGCGATGCGTTGATGCCGGTGACGTTGCTCTGCAGGTTCGTGATGTTCGACGCTGCCGTCGAGATCGACGATTGCAACGGTGCGACGGTGCCCGTCAGCTGGCCGACGTTGACCGCATCGGTATTGGCGACGCCGGCCGCGACGTTGCCGATGCGTTGCGGGCCGTTGCCGCCGTGGCTCGCATCGTACGCACCGAGGTTCGCATTCCACAGCAGCGCATCCTGCTGAAGCGCAGCGATGTTGCCCGTATTCGTCGTCACCTGGTTGCCGAGCGTCGTCACGCTGTTGCTGACGGTCGTGATCGACTGATTCAGCGAGTCGGCTGTCTTGCCGAGCTGGCCGACATTCACCGCGTCGCTCGCGGCAACGCCGTCCGCCACGTTGTGCACACCGACTGGCGACTGTGCCCCCTTGCCGCCGAGCGTCACGCCACTGTGTGCGTCATCGTCGTACTGCACGGCATTCTTCGTCGCGTTGCCAATCTGGTTGGTGATCGACGTGCTCAGGTTGCCGAGCGTCGTATTGATGTTGCTCGTTACGCTCGTGCTGAGCGACGACAGGCCACCGTTCAACTGCCCGACGTTCACCGCGTCGGTATTCGCGACACCCGCCGCGACGTTGTGCAGCGTCGTGCCGTTCGTGCCGGCGAACGTCACCGAGTCGAATCCGCTCTGGCCGTCGTACTTCACGTTGCGGGCGTCGGCCGCCTGCAGGTTGCTGATATTCGTGGTCGCCGTGCTCAGCGATGTGTTGATGCCGGTGACGTTGCTCTGCAGGTTCGTGATGTTCGACGCCGCCGTCGAGATCGACGATTGCAACGGCGCGACGGTGCCCGTCAGCTGACCGACGTTGACCGCATCGGTATTGGCGACGCCGGCCGCGACATTGCCGATGCGCTGCGGGCCGTTGCCGCCGTGGCTCGCATCATATGCGCCGAGGTTCGCGTTCCACAGCAGCGCGTCCTGCTGGAGCGCAGCGATGTTGCCCGTATTCGTCGTCACCTGGTTGCCGACATTCGTAATCGACTGATTCAGCGTGTCGGTTGCCTTGCCGAGCTGGCCGACGTTCACCGCGTCGCTCGCGGCAATGCCATCCGCCACGTTGTGCACGCCGACCGGCGACTGTGCCCCCTTGCCGCCCAGCGTGACGCCGCTGTGTGCGTCATCGTCGTACTGCACGGCGTTCTTCGTCGCGTTGCCGATCTGGTTGGTGACCGACGTGCTCAGGTTGCCGAGCGTCGTGCTGAGGTTGTTCGTCACGCTCGTGCTGAGCGACGACAGGCCACCGTTCAACTGCCCGACGTTCACCGCGTCGGTGTTCGCGACACCTGCTGCGACGTTGTGCAGCGTCGTGCCGTTCGTGCCGGCGAACGTCACCGAGTCGAATCCGCTCTGGCCGTCGTACTTCACGTTACGGGCGTCGGCCGCCTGCAGGTTGGTGATGCTGGTGGTCGCCGTGCTCAGCGATGTGTTGATGCCGGTAACGCTGGTCTGCAGGTTCGTGATGTTCGACGCTGCCGTCGAGATCGACGTCTGCAACGGTGCGACGGTGCCCTTCAACTGACCCACGTTGACCGCATCGGTGTCGGCGACGCCGGTCGCGACACCGCCGATCTTGGTGCCGTTGCTGCCGTCGAGCGCGATCGCTGCGTGCGAATCGTCGGTGTATTTCACGACGTTCTTCGTCGCCGTCACGATGCTGGTGCTGAGGCTGTTGCCCACGTTGGTCACGCGCTGGTCGACGTTCGAGATCGTGGTCGACAGCGAATTGCCAACCGACGTCACACGCGCGTCGACGGTGGCAATGCTCGTGCTGAGCGTGCCGTTCACGTTCTTCAGCTGCTGGACGTTGACGGCGTCCGTATCGGCCGCGCCCGCCGCGACGTTCTTGAGCTGGCGCTCCTTGCCGACCGCGCCGAACGATACCGCGCCGCCGACCGGCGCGGCCGTGCCGCCGAACACCGGCGTGCCGCCGTTGTTCGCGCCGGTGCTGCCCGAGCCGATCGCCACCTGGTTGTTGTCGTTCGTCTGCGCGCCCGCACCGATTGCCACGGATTGCGTGCCGCCGGCGCGCGTTTGGGTGGCCGCGTCATATGTCGCGCCGGCCGACACGCCGTCGCTCGTCGTCGGGTTGGCGCCGCCGATCGCCACCGAACGATCGCCGCTCGCCAGCGCCGAGTGGCCGAGCGCGATCGAGCTCGTGCCGTGCGCATCGGCGACGTTGCCGAGCGCCATCGAGTAGTCGCCGACCGCGGCCGACTGGCGGCCGATGGCGAGCGCCGTATTCCCTTGCGCGACGGCGACCGTGCCGATCGCCGTGGCCGAGTTCGCCAGCGCCTGCGCACCGACGCCGACCGCAATCGCGCCGCCGCTGGTGGTACCGCTCTTGCTGGCCGCATTCGACTGGTCGCCGATCGCGATCCCGCTGGCATTCGCCTTGGCGTTCGTTCCCATCGTGACGTTGTTGGTGCTCACCGCCGCGTAGCTCCCGCTCTTGGTCGACACGCACTGCGGGTTGGTCCCGTCGATGCACTGACCGCTCAGCGCGTTGTCCGGGTTGCCGCGGTCGACGAAATTGTCCGCCTGCGCGGCGCCCGCGATCAGGACACCTGCCCCCGTGAACATGGCGGCGGCCAGCGCCGAAATCTGCTTCCTCTTCATGGTCTTCTGCTCCGTTTTTAGCGTTTGGTTTGAATACGGACTACTTACTTTTATTGAAGGCTTCAGCTGCGATTGCGATTACGACTTCAGTGCGGAACCCGATTCCCGTGCCGGCCCGAGCGTGTCGAAGGCGACACGTATCGTCCGCCCGTGGCGACGGGACGTTCGAAAGCCCGGGCACGCCGTTCGTGTTACGGCCCGTTCCGTTAATCCGGCTAATGCATTAGGAATGCATATTGGTTTGTATGGACGAATTCGCCCAGCGACTGAATCCGGAGATTCAACCCGCCGTTATGGATACCCCTGATTTGATGTCGCGCCGACCGCGACCCACCCCGCTTCTTTTATTTCATCCGCGGCAACCGGATTTTCGCCTGCACGCAACGAACCTGCGTTCGGATACACATCAATTGATGCCCCGGATCCGAATCGCACAACGTCCGTCACAACCCGCCGCGCCTTGCGTTACCTTGTGCAACCCTGCATTCAAAGTTCGGACGAATTATGAGACACGATCTAAAATTATTGAAGGCGACATTCTTTATAGATTGTAAAATTCAATATATTCAACGCGTTACATTAACATTTTCCGTCTCGCAAACGATTTACAGCCGCCGGATTTAATCGAAATGTTTTGCTGAGCGGACAAATACTTTGCTGAAGCGGATTAAAGATAAATGCCGGAAAAAGTTTTTATGCAAAATCCGCTGGACTACGTGATTGCGCATGGGACGAGAATGGGAATGGCGGAAATGGACAGAGATCCCCTCCCGTTCCACGCAGCAAGCGCACGCCTCGACGCGCATTGAAAAACCCGAAAGACGGAATGAGCCGAATTGAGTCGATGGTTCTGGTCAGAATTGAAATAACCCCCTACAATGCGGCCCGCATCGATACCGGCAGCCACACTTTTTTCAGGGGACGACGACGGTAATGCTCCGCGTCTTTACCGGAGCAGCGATCAAAACAACCCATGCCGGGTATTCCACCGACGGGTTGTGGGTCGCGTAGTTGGACGAAATCCGAATACCGATGCACTTGAGCGTCGCCATAGAGCGGCTTCCGACGATTATTTCGAACCGGGCCGGCCACCCGCAGGAACGCAGCCAGCAGCCATTCCAGAACAGGTGCACGATGCATCCATCGATCTCCGCATTGGGCGACGTCCATATCCTGATCGTCGACGATCAGCCCGACCAGCTTCGCTTGCTGATCGACATCCTGCGCGACACGGGGTGCCGGATCAGCATTGCATCCGACGGGGCGCAAGCGTGCCAGCGTGCGCAGGCGCTCATGCCGGACCTGATCCTGATGGATGTCCGCATGCCGCGCATGGACGGCTTCACTGCGTGCCGGCTGCTTGCCGCCGATCCGCAGACGTGCGCGATTCCGGTCATCTTCCTGACCGTGGCCGGTGCCTTGCACGAACGCCTCGAGGGGTTCGAAATCGGCTGCGTCGACTATGTCGTCAAGCCGTTCGAGCCGGCCGAAGTGCTCGCGCGGATTCGCGTGCAGCTCGCGCGGGCGAAGCGCGCCCGGCCCGTCGACACGGAAAGCCCGTTCGTGGCCGGCAAGGAAGACGACATCATCGTGCGCGCGGCGATCCGCCACCTCGCGCGAACGCTGAACGATCCGCCGACGGTGGAGCAACTGGCCCGCGCGGTCGGCACCCATGAAAAACGGCTGTCGCGCGCGTTTCGCGACAATCTCGGCCAGACGGTGTTCGAGTATCTGCGGCACGAGCGGCTGCGGATCGCGCAGGATCTGCTGGATTCGACGTCGCTCAGCATTGCCAGCATCGCGCAGGAAATCGGTTTTTCCACGCCGGCGAATTTCGCGACCGCATTCCGCGAACGTTTCGGCCTCACGCCGACCGAGTGGCGGCGCCAGCGCCACGCCGGCGAACGTGCCGTGCGGCGGGAACCGCAACGCGACGCTTGAGACGCGTTTCGCGCATTCGCGATTACCAGTTGTATTTCGCGCTGGCCAGCACGGTTCGCTCGTTGCCGAACACGCAGACGGCGTACGACTGGCAGCCGCTGACATAGCGCCGGTCGAACAGGTTCGCGACGTTCAGCGCGAACCGCCAGTGCGACATCTCGTAGTGCAACGCCAGATCGACCAGCGTCACGCTCGGCACGGTCAGCGAGTTGTCGGGCGCGCCGGCCGACGCGCTCTGGTAGCGCACGCCGCCGCCGATCCCGACGCCCGACAGTGCGCCCGTGCGCCAGGTCCAGTCGGCCCACATCGACGCCATCTGCCGTGGCAGCGGCACGGCCACCGGCCAGTGGTTCAGCGACGCGTCGTTCGCCTGCACGTTCTTGACGTCCTGATAGACATACGACGCGACGACCGACAGCTCGCGCGTGACTTTGCCGACCGCGCTCAGCTCGATCCCGCGTGAGCGCACCTTGCCGGTCTGCACGGACGTCGTGCCGGTCGGGTCGAGCTGCACCGGTGTCGGCGTCACGACGTTGGTCTGGTCGATCTGGTAGATGGCCGCACTCAGCATCAGGTTCCGGCCGGGCGGCTGCCAGCGCAGCCCGGCTTCCGTCTGCGTGCCGCGCGTAGGTTCAGGCAGGCCGCCGCCAAACATCCGCACGCCGATGACGGGATCGAACGACGTCGAATAGCTGACGTACGGCGACAGTCCGGCGTCCCCCTGATAGGTCAGGCCGACGCGCCCGGAGAACGCACTGACGTCCTGCCGCGCCTGCGTGCCGGCCGTCCGGTCGTCGAACCGCGCATTGACGAAGTCCTCGCGGCCGCCGAGCGTCAGCGTCCAGCGCTTCCAGCGGATCTGGTCCTGCGCGTACACGCCGAACGCGTTCATCGCCGTGTACTGGTCGACGTGGCCGAGCGACGTCGGGCCGGAGAAGATCGCAGCCGTGACGGGCCGGTAGACGGGTTGGTACAGGTTGAGCGACGGCGCCAGCGCGAGCCACGCGCTGTGGGTCGTGGTCTGCCGGTCGTATTGCAAGCCGAGCAAGAGCGTATGGTCGAGCGGCCCCGTGCCGAAGCGCGCCTGCGCGTAATGGTCGATATCGAGCCGGCTGTAGTTGAGCTGGAACAGCCCCGCGAAACGGATCATGTTGGTGGTGCTGCGGGGCACGAGGCCGTTGCCGAACACCGTCGCGTCGTCGAGCGACAGGTGCGACCAGCGCACGTCCTGGTGCAGCGACCAGATTGCATTCACGCGGTGCGCCAGCGTGTAGCCGAGCGACCACTGCTTCTTCCGGTAGTCGTTGAAGGCGGGGTCGCCCATGTAGATGTCCTGCGACAGGCGGCCGTTCGGGTTCGGCAACACCGTGCCCGACGCGGGCAGGAAGTTCGACGAGATATCGCCGCTGTCCTGCAGGAACGTCGCCGAGAGCGTCAGCGACGTGTCGGCGTTCGGCCGCCATCGGAACGACGGCGCCAGTGCGACACGCCGGTCGCCGTTCGGGCCGGTCACCGCGTTGCCGTCGCGCGCCACGCCGACGAAGCGATACGCATATCGGCCGTCCGGATCGAGCGCGTCGCCGACATCGACCATGAATTGCTTGCGCGCGTCATTGCCGATCTGCACGCCGGCTTCGCGGACGCGTTCGCCGTCGGCGAGCTTCGTGTGTGCGTCGACGATCGCGCCGGGCTCGCCCGCGCCGTACAGCACCGACGTCGGCCCGCGCAGCACGGCGATCGAGTCGATCGTGTACGGGTCGACGCGCCAGTTCGCGATCACGGCGGTGTTCGGCGCGGCCACGCCGTCGACGTACAGCGTCGGCGTGAAACCGCGCAATGCCGCATACCAGTCGGTGCGGCTGTCGGCGCCGAACGTCGCGAATCCCGGCACGTAGCGCAGCGCCTGGTTCAGATCGGTCGCGCCGGTCATCTCGATCTGCTGCGCGGTCACGAGATTGATCGTTTGCGGGATCTCCGCCACCGGCGTGTCGGTCTTCGTGCCGGCCGTGGTGCGCCGCCCGACGAGCCCGCTCGACGCGCCGTCGGCCTTCCCTGTCACATCGATCTCCGGCAGCGCGGCCGCCGCCGATGCCTGCGCATGCGCGCCGCCCGCAGCCGCCACGTACAACGCGCCCCCGGCTGCGATCGCCCTCGCGCGTCGCGCCGCCCCCGTCCCCGCTACCATCGTTCTGTGCTCCGTCGTGCTGCTGGCCGATTCGAGCCGATCGCGGCGCGACGCACCGCCGGCGCCCGCCCTGTGTTGTCGTGCTTGCGATACGGGTGGCGCGCGAGTCGGCATGCGCTGGCCCCGTGGTGCCGTTCGCGAGCGCAGCGATCATACCGGGCGAACGTGGCGCGGTCTTCAAAAAAGTGCGCGCGCGGGTCAAGCCGGCATCCGGCACGTGGGGGGGTTGGTTCGGGATCGATCCCGATCGGGAAAACGACGGCGCGATCGGCCGCCTGGCGAACCTCGTCATCGAGGCCGTCGGGCATCCCGCAAGCTTCGCGGCACTCACGCCGGTCAGGCAAAACCTGTTTCCGTGGACGTTCCGCGATGAACTGCGCCGGGTCGAGTCGTCCTGCGCGCGCTTTCACGACGATCATCGCACCGCGCCGCCCGTTCATCGAATGGCGGCTCGGCGGGGGTGTGACGGCAGTCTGGAACGTGCCGCTGCCGTCGGCGATCCGCGGGCGGGCTGCCGCCTGCGACGCTAACCGCGCACGCGCCGCATCCTGAGCGTCGCCGAAGGCGATTCCCCGAACGCCCGCTTGTACTCGATCGCGAACCGCCCGAGGTGCGCGAAGCCCCATTTCAGCGCGATGTCCGTCACCGATGCGAGCCCCGGCGACGCGTCGGCCAGCAGTTCCTCGCGCACATGTTGCAGACGCAACTGCCGCACGAAGCCCATCGGCGTGATCCCGTGGCGATGGCGAAAGCCGGCGAACAGCGTGCTCGGGCTGACGCCGGCGAGTTCGGCGAGCCGTTCGATCGTCAGCGGCTCGTCGAGATGCGCGCGGATGTAGTCCTCGACGCGCCGCACGTAGAACGGCGCGAGCGCCACCGGCAGGTGCCGCGTGCCGTTGCGCGCGCTGTTCGGGTGGCCATGCAGCAGCAGGTTGAGCAGCGTCGATTCGAGCTGCTCGAAGGCGAGTGGGTGACGCAGCGGATGCGCGTCCGTCGCGATCGCGCCGGCGAGGATCGGCAGCATCTGCGCGAGGCACGTCCCCTGCGACGATGACAGGCTGAATTCCGGTTCGAATTCGACCGGCGCGCGCCGGTCGTCGCCGAAATGCCGCTGCGCGTGGCGCTCCATCACTTCGCGCTCGATGCGCAGAATGACTTGCGGGCACGCATCGCCCCAGCGCATCTTCAGCGACAGCGTCGGCGAGATCAACGACGCGGTGCCCGGCGACGACACGAAACTCGCCGCGCCGCACTCGATCTCCGCGTCACCGCGCAGCGGGATCTGCAACAGGAAGAAGTGTTCCAGCGGCCCGGGCTCGATGCTGACGCCACCGCCGTAATCGAGCAGGTTCAACGACAGGTTGCCCCAGCGCGCATGATGCATGCAGCTGCGCAGCGCGCGCGATTCGCCGGTCGGCGTGAGCCGGTGCGGCTTGAACACGTCGGCGACGCGCGCACGAACCTCGTCGACATCGTTGGACTGCAGCAGCAGGTTGTCGTGATTGAAACAGGCGGCGTCGGCCAGCCAGCCTGTTTCGGAAAATTGCGCCATCGATGTTCTCCCGTCATGCTCGATTGCACTCGCGCCGTGCATGCGTTCCCGGTATGGGGGCATCCGCCGCACGATCCGGATAGCGCCCGGAGTATCCGGACAGTCCGGCCGCCAAAGCACGCAAGTCCCGCGCAAACGACGCAAGAAGCGGACCGTTCGCGCATCGTAGAAAACTGTGCGGGACTTCCGCATCCGCACATACCCGCAGTTGGCCGTGCGCCTGCCCACGCGCGGCGGCCGGACCGTCAGGTTTCCGGAATTCGCGGATACCGGCCGAAGAAAGCGGATAGAAGTGCCCATTTCGTCCGCCAATACTGGGCTCGTCGCAGCAATGAAACGAATGGAGGGACACATGAAAGGACGTCACATCGAGATTCCGTCGCCGGATGGCGGCACGTTTCGCGCGTACCTGAGCACGCCGGCCGGCGGCACGGGGCCGGGCATCGTGCTGTGCCACGAGATCTTCGGCGCGAACGCGACGATGCGTGAGGTGGCCGACTACTACGCGGAGGAAGGCTATACGGTGCTCGTGCCCGACCTGTTCTGGCGCCAGGCGCCGGGCATCGAACTCGGTTATGCGGCCGCCGACGTCGAGCGCGCGATGGCCCTTTACCGCGAATACGACGAGAACAAGGGCGTCGAGGACGTCGGTGCCGCGCTTGACGCACTCAAGCAGTTGCCGGCATGCACGGGCGAAGCCGGCGTGCTCGGCTACTGCCTCGGCGGCAAGCTCGCGTATCTCGCCGCGTGCCGGCTGCCCGGCGTGGCCGCGGCGGTCAGCTACTACGGCGTGGGCATCGAACACACGCTGGACGAGGCGGCGCACCTGCGCGGCCGGCTCGTGCTGCAGATTGCGGGGCAGGACCGCTTCTGCCCGCCCGATGCGCAGCAGCGCATTGCCGCAGCGCTGTCCGGGCGCGACGGCGTCGACGTGTACGTGTATCCGGGCGTCGATCACGCGTTCGCGCGCGTCGGCGGCGATCATTTCGACCCGGCCGCCGCGGTGATGGCCCACCAGCGCGCGATCGCCGCATTCCGTGCCGCGCTCGGTCCGCATTACGACCTGTCCACGCTGTGGGAAGCGCATCTCAAGCACGAGTTCGACACGCGCAACGTCGACGCGACGATGGCGACGATGGTCGCCGAGCCCTACGTCAACCATATTCCGACGCTGACGGGCGGCGTCGGCTACGACGAGCTCAAGCGCTTCTACACGCATCACTTCGTGCATGCGAATCCGCCCGACACGTCGATCACGCCGATCTCGCGCACGATCGGCGCGAGCCAGATCGTCGACGAACTGCTGTTCTGCTTCACGCACACCACCGAGATCGACTGGATGCTGCCGGGTGTCGCGCCGACCGGCAAGCGCGTCGAGATTCCGCTCGTCGCGATCGTCAAGTTTCGCGGCGACAAGCTCTATCACGAGCACATCTACTGGGACCAGGCCAGCGTGCTCGTGCAGATCGGGCTGCTCGATCCGGACGGCCTGCCGGTCGCGGGCGTCGAAACGGCCCGCAAGCTGCTCGACGTAACCGTGCCGTCGAACGGCCTGATGCGCCGCTGGCAGGACAGCGCGCCGCCGACGGATGCGCATTGACGCAGCCCTTCCCTCACACAACCATGTTCGGAGACACCCCATGACTGCCCTTGCTGGCAAAGTCGCGATCGTCACCGGCGGCGCCACGCTGATCGGCGCCGCGGTCGCGCAGGACCTGAGCCGCGCCGGTGCGTGCGTCGCGATCCTCGATCTCGATGCTGAGAACGGCACGCGCGTCGCCGATTCGCTCGGCGAACGGGCGATGTTCGTCGCGCTCGACATCACCGACGATCGTGCGATCGAGCGTGCGATATCGGCCATCGTCGAACGGTTCGGTGCGATCGACGTGCTCGTCAACCTCGCGTGCAGCTACGTCGACAACGGCATCCAGGCGACCCGCAACGACTGGCTCGCCGCGATGGACGTCAACGTCGTGTCGGCGGCGATGCTCGCCAAGGCCGTGCATCCGCACATGATCCGGCGCGGCGGCGGCGCGATCGTGAACTTCAGCTCGATCTCGGCCCGGTGCGCGCAGACCGGCCGCTGGCTGTACCCGACGTCGAAGGCGGCGATCCGCCAGCTCACGCGCAGCATGGCGATGGATCTCGCGCCCGATCGCATTCGCGTCAACTCGGTGTCGCCGGGATGGACGTGGTCGCGCGTGATGGACGAGCTGACGCACGGCGACCGGGCGAAGACCGATCGCGTCGCCGCGCCGTTCCACCTGCTCGGCCGCGTCGGCGATCCGTCCGAGGTCGCGCAGGTCGTGACGTTCCTGTGCAGCGACGCAGCGAGCTTCGTCACGGGCGCCGACTACGCGGTGGACGGCGGCTATTCCGCGATGGGCCCCGAACAGGCGGTGCCGGCCATTCCGCGCCTCGCGGAATAACCAATCGTCGCCACCGCTTCCCGCACTATCACGCCAGCCGGCATCCGGCCAACCAAGGACATTCCCATGAGACGCATCGCTATCGTCGGCGCCGGCCAGTCCGGCCTGCAACTCGCCTTCGCCCTGCTCGACCAGGGCTACCACGTCACGCTCGCGACCAATCGCGACGCCGAACAGATCCGCACCGGCAAGGTCATGTCGAGCCAGTGCATGTTCCACACGTCATTGCAGATCGAGCGCGACCTCGGCCTGAACACGTGGGAGGAAGCGTGCCCGTCCGTCGAAGGCATCGGCATCGCGGTGCCGCATCCGGACGGCAACGGCCGCAAGGTGCTCGACTGGTCGTCGCGGCTGACCCGCTATGCGCAGTCGGTCGACCAGCGCGTGAAAATGGCCGACTGGCTCGATGGCGTGCGGCGCCGTGGTGCGGACGTGCGCATCGGCGACATCGGCGTGCCCGAGCTCGAGGAACTGACGCGCAGCCACGACCTCGTGCTGCTCGCGGCCGGCAAGGGCGAGATCGTCAACCTGCTCGGCCGCGACGACGCGCGCAGTGCGTTCGACCGCCCGCAACGCGCGCTGGCCCTCACCTATGTGAAAGGGATGACGCCGAGCCAGCCGTATTCGCGGGTGCGCTTCAACCTGCTGCCAGGCATCGGCGAGTATTTCGTGTTCCCCGCGCTGACCACGACGGGCCCGTGCGAAATCATGGTGTTCGAAGGCATTCCGGGCGGCCCGCTCGACTGCTGGGCCGACGTGAAGACGCCCGAGCAGCATCTGGACCGCAGCCTGTCGTTCCTGCAGCACTACGTGCCGTGGGAATTCGAGCGCTGCCGCGACGTCGAGCTCACCGATCCGAACGGCACGCTGGCCGGACGTTTCGCGCCGACGGTGCGCAAGCCGTTCTTCCGGCTGCCGTCGGGCCGCACGGTGTTCGGGATGGCCGATGCGGTGGTCGTCAACGATCCGATCACCGGCCAGGGATCGAACAATGCCGCGAAATGCGCGAAGGCCTATTTCGACGCGATCGTCGCGCGCGATGCCGCACCGTTCGGCGAAGACTGGATGCAGCAGACGTTCGAAGGCTACTGGGCCTATGCGCAGCATGTCGTGCGCTGGACCAACTCGCTGCTCACCCCGCCACCGCCGCACATCCTCGAACTGCTCGGCGCGGCCGGTCAGTTGCCCTCGCTCGCCGCGGCGATCGTCGACGGCTTCGACGATCCGCGCCGGTTCTCGCCGTGGTGGTTCGAGCCGTCGGCCTGCGCGGCGATGATCCGCGAACACAGCCTGCGTGCGGAGTAACCGCCATGGAAACGACCGCCACTGATCGCCCGGCCCTCGACCCGATGCAGTTGCGCGCCGCGTTCGGGCAATTCCCGACCGGCGTGACCGTGATCACCACGTGCGCGGCCGACGGACGCAAAGTGGGCCTCACCGCCAATTCGTTCTCGTCGCTGTCGCTCGATCCGCCGCTCGTGCTGTGGAGCCTGCGCAAGCTCGCGCCGAGCCGCCCGGATTTCGTCGCGGCTACCCATTTCGCGATCAACATCCTCGCGCACGACCAGATCGACCTGTCGCGCCGTTTCGCGACGCCCAGCGCGGACAAGTTCGACGGCGTGCTGCACGTCGATTCGCAGGCGGGCGGCGTGCCCTGCCTCGACGGCGCGAGTGCGCGCTTCGTGTGCCGCAACGTCGGCCACTACGAAGGCGGCGATCACCTGCTCTTCATCGGCCAGATCGAACAGTTCGACGCGTTCGGCAAAGCCCCGCTGGTGTTCCATGCCGGTCAGTATCGCGCGATCGCCGATCATCCCGATCTTTTTCGCACCATTTGATTAGTTATGCAAATAAACATAAAGGAGGTGGTGAACATGACATTCGGCTCTCGCCTGCTCGTCGTCGCAGGCCTCACGATTGCCGGCATGGCCGCAAGCGCGCCGGCCAGCGCGGCCGACCTGCCGGCGGTCAACCTCGGCATGACCAGCTTCCTCGACGGCATGCCGCCGGCCGGCTCCGGCTGGTACGGCACGCAGTACCTGCAGTACTACACGGCCGGCCGCGTCAACGACAATGCGGGCAACAAGGTCGGGCTGCCGAAGCAGGACATCGACCTGTTCGCGGGGCTGAGCCAGCTCGTCTATCAGTCGCCGCTGACGTTCGCGGGCATGCATCCCGGCCTCGACGTGATCCTGCCGTGGATCGCGTCGGCGCGGACCGACGACGGCATCGGCAACGTCGCGCTGAATGCGCGTGCCGGCTTCGGCGACCTGCTGATCGGCCCGTTCATCCAGTTCGACCCGGTGATGGGCGCACAGGGCCCGCGCTTCGCGCAGCGCGTGGAATTCCAGTTCATCGCGCCGACCGGCGCCTACGATCCGTCGCGCGCGATCAACCCCGGCAGCCATTTCTGGTCGTTCGATCCGTACTGGGCGGCGACGCTATGGCTCACGCCCAAGTGGACCGTGTCGTGGCGGCTGCATTATTTGTGGAACGCGACCAACCATCAGCCGGCCACGTCGCTCGGCCCGGACGTGACGTCGACGCAGGCCGGGCAGGCCATCCACGCGAACTTCGCGACCGAGTATGAAGTGCGCCCCGGCCTGCGGCTGGGGCTCAACGGCTACTGGCTGCGGCAGACCACCGACATGAAGGAAAACGGGCAGGACGTGCCCGGCACGCGCGAGGCCGTGTTCGCGATCGGCCCGGGGGCCATGGTTAGCTTCTCGCCGCACGATCATCTGATGTTCAACGCGTACTTCGAGACCTATGCGCGGAACCGGCCGCAAGGCACGCGGATGGTGCTGCGGTACGTGCATCACTTTCAGTGACGGCCGCGACCGGGTGAACGCGCCCGATCGCTATCGTCAGACGAAAAATGCGGACTGCAGGCAGCCGCGCGCCTGTCCTATAGTTTTGGAGAAGGCAACGCAGGCAATACGTCACGACCACGGAGGGTCCGCGCCATGGCGACTTCAGCAACCTCCCGGTTTTTGTCGAACGTATCGCGGCGGCTGGTGCGCGGCATGGTTGCCGTCGCACCGGCCGTGGTCATCGGCCTCGCCGTTTCCGCGTGCGGCGGCGACAGCTCGCCGGCCTCGAGCACGCCCGCGTTCGCGAACGCGGCGCGCCCGCAGATCAATGCGCTGCTCGCGGACACGCTGACGCCCGGCGCGGTCGTCTATGTGCAATCGCCGCAGGGCAACTGGCTCGAATCGTTCGGCACGGCCGTGCGAGGCACGAATACGCCGATCCCGACGAATGCGCACTTTCGAGTCGGCAGCGTGACGAAGACCTGGACCGGCACGGTGATTCTGCAACTCGTCCAGGAAGGCCGGCTGAGTCTCGGCGACACCGTCAGCAAGTTCGTCCCGAACGTGCCCAACGGCAATACGATCACGATCGAACAGTTGCTGACGATGCGTAGCGGCCTCTACAACTATTCGACGAATCTCGCGTTCAACCAGACACTCGATGCGCAGCCGGACAAGGTGTGGACCACGTCCGATTTGCTGAGCATCGCCGAAAGCCAGCCGGTCTATTTCCCGCCCGGCACGGATTTTCGCTACTCGAATACGAACACGATACTGCTAGGGCTCATCATCGAGCAGCTGACCGGCATGAGCGCGGCCGATGCGATGAACGCGCGCCTGTTTGCGCCGCTCGGCCTGGCCAATACCTTGCTCCCGCCGCAGCAGGATACGTCGCTGCCGGCGCCGGCACCGCAGGGCTATCAATGGGGCACCAATACCGAGACGACCGACAGCGACGCACTGTCGCCCCAGCGCCAGGCTGACGCGAAAAGCGGCGCGCTGCAACCGACGAACGTGACCAGCGTCAATACGTCGTGGGCGTGGACGGCCGGCTCCGGTATTTCAACCGTCACGGAACTGGCCGCCTACGTGCAGCGGATGGTCGGCGGCGGCTACCTGAACGCCGACCTGCAGGCGCAACGGCTCGCCAGTTGCACGCCGATCGATGCGACCGACCCGATGTCGGCGAGCTACTGCCTGGGCCTGGCCAAGTTCGGCACGTTCTACGGACATACGGGCGAGATACCCGGCTTCAACACCTTCATGGGCTACGACCCGGTCACGCAAACGACGATCGTCACGTGGTCGAACACGGCTGCCGCGCCCGATGGACGCGCACCGGCCAACGAAATCGCGCGGATCATCATGGGGGAACTCAGCAAGGCGGCCGAGGTGCCGAGCGAAGGTCGGCCGTGATGGGGTGAAGGCGAATTTCGCGAAGTTGCACGAGGTGCGCCGCTGAACGATCGCCCTCCTCCGCTCACGCGCCGCGATCGTCCTCGTCGATCCGCAGCAGCCGGCCGGCGTTCGCGATCACGATGAACGTGCCGACGTTATGCAGGATCGCCGCCCACACGGCGCCGAGCATGCCGGTCGCGGCCAGCGCGATCACCGCGAGCGTCCATGCGAGGCCGATCGCCGCATTGCTCGTCGCCGTGCGCCGGCAGTGCCGTCCCAGGCGGATGCAGGTCGGAATCCGCCGCAGGTCGTCGCCCAGCAGCACGACGTCGGCCGACGCGATTGCGATGTCGACGCCGCGCTCGCCCATCGCGATGCTCGTCGAGCCGGCCTTGATCGCCAGCACGTCGTTCAGCCCGTCGCCGACGACGAGCGGATGCAGGCCCGCGCCGATCTCGCGCATCACGTAGTCGAGCTTGTCGTGCGGCAGCGCCTGCGCGACCACCGTCTCGATGCCCGTCTCGGCCGCGACCTTGCTCGCGACGCGCTCGAGGTCGCCCGTCAACAGCGTCTGCCGCGCAAGGCCCAGCGTCCGCAGTTCGGCAAGCGCCTCGCGCGCGTCGGGCCGCAGCGTATCCGCGAAACCGAACCACGCGAGCAGCCGCCCGCCGAGCACGAGGCCGACGAGCGGCCCGTCGAAACCGTCCGGGGCCGGCGGCAACGCATCGACGTGGTCGGCCAGCAGCGCGGGCCGACCCAGCACGGCCGTGCCGTCCGGCGTATCGGCGACGACACCGAGGCCGCGCAATTCCCGCGTGCGTTCGAATGGCGCAACGGCGGCGCCGGTGAGACCGGACGCGGCGGCATCGCGAACCAGCGCACGGCTCGCCGGGTGTGCGCTGCTTTCGCCGAGCCGCGCGGCCAGCGCACGCGCCTGCGCGCCGTCGACGCCAGGCTGCAACCACATCTGCCGGACCTGCAATTCCCCGCGGGTGAGCGTGCCGGTCTTGTCGATCACGAGCGAATCGACTTCGGCGATCTTGTCGAGGAACGCGGCATTGCGAAACAGGATGCCGTGCCGCGCGCCGACCGCGATCCCGGCAATCGCCGTGGACGGCGCGGCGAGCACCAGCGCGCACGGGCACGCGGCCACGATGACGGCGAGCATCGCCGACGCATTCGCGGACGTGAACCAGACGATCGCCGCGATCAGCAGGACGAGCGCGAGATACTCGCCCATGTGCCGCTCGAGCACCTGCGTGACGGGCGGCTTCGCCTGCTCGGCGTGCTGCATCAGCGCGATGATCTTGCCGAGCGTCGAATCCTTGCCGGTGTGAGTGACCTCGATGCGCAGCACGCCGTCGAGATTCAGCGCGCCGCCATACACGACGCTGCCCGTATCGACGTCGAGCGGCACGGATTCGCCGGTGATCGGCCCGTTGTCGACGCTCGACGTGCCCGCCACCACGATGCCGTCGACCGGAATGCGCGCGCCGGCCACCACTTCGATGCGATCGCCCGTCCGCAGCGCGTCATAGGCGACTTCGACCACACTGCCGTCAGGGCCGATGCGGCGCACGCGGCCGGCCGTCAACCGGCCGAGCGCGCGGATCGCCTCCTGCGAACCGAGCACGCTGCGCTCTTCGAGCGCATGGCCAAACGTCATCACGATCGGCAGCAGCGCGGCCGTCGTCATGTCGCCGATCGCCCACGCGGCCAGCATCGCGAGCGCGATCAGGCGATCGGTCACGCCGTGCAGGCTCGGTGAGCGCAGGCTGTGCCATGCACTCGCAAACACCGGCCCCGCGACGATCAGCGACGCGAGCGCGGCAAGCAATTGTGCAAGCGTGTCGCCGCCGGCCGACAGCATGCGCCATGCGAACGACAGCACGAGCAGGCCGCCCGCGAGCAGCGCCAGCGCGATCTGCCGCGTGATCGTGCGGCGTTCGTCGGAGGACAGCGCGTAAGCCGTCGTGCCGGCGGGCGCGGCGTCCGGCTGCGTGGCCGGTTCGGCGAGCGAATTCATCGGGCGTTTCCGGGCAGGATCAGGTTCGAGGTGTCGTGCGGATCGATCGTCGTCACGCGCCCGGCTTTCGACAGCACGCGCTGCACGCGATCGCGATGCAGCCGCGCCAGCAGCCCCGGATCGCCGTTCTCGCGGAGCGTCGCGTCGAGCTGCCTGATGTCGAGCGTGTCGGTCTGCGCGGTGGCGACGCGTTCGGCCGCGTGGGCCTGCGCGTCCTGGACGATCCGGTCGGCATCCTGCTGCGCGTCCTGGCGCCGCTGTTCGGCGGCGGTGCGTGCTTCGGCGATGGTCCGCTCGGCAACCTGCAGCGACGTCAGCACCGCGTTGAACGCGTCGGCGGCCGCACCGGGAAACGCGGGCTGCACGTCGACGCGCGCGACTTCGACGCCGAGCCCCGCATGCGCCGCGTCGAGCGCGCGCAGGTGCCGCGCGATCGCATCGGCGAGATCGCCACGCAACCGTTCGCGGCGTGCGGCCATCTGCCGGTCGGCGGCCAGTTGCTCGGGCCGGGCGACCAGGATCGCGTCGAGATCGCGGGTCGCCGCGACCTCGACCGCCGACGCGGACACGATCCGCTCGAGCGCGGCGTCGAGACGGTCCCGCTGCAGCACATATGCGTACGGATCGCTGACGCGGTAATAGAACACCGCGCTCAACGCGACCGCGCCGCCGTCGCCCGTCAACACGTAGCCGGACCCGGCAAGCGCGTCGGGCAACCGCGCGACGCCCTGCACGGACGGCGCGAGCGCCCGCGGATCGCGGTCGAGCGAGCGGATCCGCTGTTCGAGCACGCGCGCGGCGCCCGGCACGAGCAGGACCGATTCGAACGGCTGCGGCCATGCGATCACGAGCCCGGCGTCCTGGGTGCGCACGAGCGCGCCGAAACGCATCACGACCGCACGGCTGTCTGCCGGAATCCGCCGGATGTTCGAGCCGGCCCACGCGCACGCGGCGAGCACCGCGAGCGCGGCGACGAACCAGAACGACAGGCGCACGGCCTGCGCGCCCGGCCCGAGCGGCGGTGCGGACGGGTCGCTCATCGCGCGGCCTTGTGCGCCTTGGGCGCCGGCGCAGCCTGCCCCGACGCATCGCCCGGGCCCTGCACGAGCACGCGGAACGGTGCGGCGTCGGTGCGCAGGATCAGGTTCGTATTGGTGCCGACCACCGTGTTCAGCGTGTCGAGCGAACGCAGCATCGTGTACAGGTGCGGGTTGCCCGCATAGCTCTTGCCGTAGATGTCGGCCGCGTCCTTGCGCGATTGCGCTTCGATGCCGGCGGCTTTCACGTTCGCATCGGCCAGCGCGATGCGCGCGTCGCGCTCGGCGTCCGAGCGGATCTGCGCGGCCTCGCGATTGCCGTCCGCGGTGCGCTGCGCGGCCACCGTCTCGCGTTCCGCGCTCATCCGGTCGACCGTCGCGGCGAGCGTGACGGCCGGCAGCGTGAGCCGTTCGAGCCCGACCTGGGCGACCCGCACGCCGTAAGCCGCATAGAGCTGCGCGTCGATCTGCCGGCGCAACACATCTTCGAATTCGCCGATCTTCACCTGGGCCGGATCGGTGTTCACGAGCGACGCGAGATCGTATCCGGCGGAGGTCGTCTGCAGCGCGGAGCCGACGAGCGAGCGGATCTGCCGCGCCGCTTCGTCCGGCTCGTTGCCGACCGCACGCATGAAACGCCCGATGTCGCGCGCATCGGCTGGCACGCGCCACGCGACGTAGGCCTCGACGATGATGCGCAGCCCGTCGCGGGTACCGACATCCTGCAGGCCGCTCGACGTGGTGTGCAGGCGCAGGTCGACCGGCGTCACCGCATCGATCGGCGCGGGCAGGCGCCACGCGAGCCCGGCTTCGAGCAGCACGCGCACCGGCCGCCCGAAGCGCGTGATCACCGACGCCTCGCCGGCCCGCACCTGCACGAAGCTCGCGACCGCGAGCGCGACGAGCACGCACAGCAGCGCGACGGCGACGCGCAGGCGGAACGCGCCGGGCGGCTGCGGCGCACCGCGATGCGCGTGGTGGTCGTGGCCATGGCCGTGGTGCGCATGATCATGCGCGTGCGAATGAAACAGACTCACGATATCGCCCCGGGTGTGGCGTCGCCCGCGTGCTGAGCGGCGGCACGGCCTGCCGCCGTGGTGCGCCGCCCGCGCGGATCACGCCGCGACATGTCAATGGATGCCGGCCAGATCGCCGGCGGGAGTATTGCGAAGATCGACGGTCGCCCGCGTGCCGTCGGCAAGCCGGTCGTCGATGATCGTCATGCGCGCGTTGCGCAGGCCGCGTTGCAGCCGGTCGAGGTAGTACTCGAACGGGAACGCGGGGCCGCCGAGCCGGTACGCGACCACGTCGGCATCGAAATCGATCTGCTGCACGCGCGCCGACGACACCGTGTCGCCGGCCTGCGCTTCGGCGTGCGCGACCCGTTCGAGCGCCTGCTGCTGCGCGTTGCCGAGCAGGCCGGCCGCGAAGCCGCGCGCCTGCGCGACGCTGCCCTGCGCGCGGATCTGCGCGGCCTGCACGTCGTGGAACGCGGCCGCCGCGCCGGTCGGCGGATGCACGCTCTCGATCACGACCGCGATCACGTCGACACCGCTTTGCAGCCGGTCGAGCTGCTGCTGGATCGCGCGCTTCAACTGGTCGGCCATCGCAGCCTGATTCGTTTCCAGCAGCGACTCGAGCGTATGCGACGCGAGGTAGTGCACGAGTGCGCGATTGGCGCTCGTGCGTACCGTGCTTTCCGGGTCGATCGTGCGATAGAGCGCCGCACGCGCGTCGGCGTCGGTCGGGCCGAGCCGGTAGTCGACCCGCACGTCGGCGTTGACGATCTGGAAGTTCTGGCGGTCGCCGTTCGCACCGGCGATCACCTGGGTGGTTTCCCACGGATGCGGCGCGTCCCACAGACGATCGAGGCGTTCGGGCGTCGGGTCGTCGGCCAGCACGGGCGTCGGATCGGCGCTGCCGTCGTTCGCGCTGCCCGCGATCGCGACCTGGTGCACCGCGCCGTTGTCGACGATGCGCGCGCGCCCGAACGGCCAGGGCAAACCGACGTGCAGGCCCGGCTGCCAGACCGCGACCGGCGCGCCGAACCGTTCATACACCGCGCGCTGCTCCGGGTTCAGCACGACGATGGCGGTCAGCAGCCACGCGCACGCGACGGTGGCGGCGAACGCGCCCGGCAGCAGCCGCACGAAGCTGCGCCAGCCCCAGCTCTGCCGCAGGTCGATCCCGTAACGATGGCGCAGTTCGGCGCCGAGCGACGCGAACGGCGACGGGCGCCGGCTCAGCAGCCCGGCGATCGCGCTGGTCGGCACGACCGCGCCGCGCGGCACCGCAAACCACGACAGCACGCCGCGCAGCGCCAGTTCCGCGGCGACGGCGGCGTTGAGCAGCGCCACCGCATGCACGAGCCAGTCCGCCGTGCGGTGCCGGAACGCGAACCAGGCGGCGGCCAGCGCCCCCGCTAGCGCGGTGACGAGCGCGACGCGCAGCACCCGCGTGAGCGACGCGGACACCGCCGAACTGCCGGCGGCCCCCGCATGATGGCGTTCGGCGACGAGTGTCAGAAACGCGAGGACGATGCCTGCCGCGCCGGCCGCGAGCGTGGGTTCGGGCGCGGCCATCGCGCGAATCAGCATGACGGGCGACGGCGGCTGCCACGCAAGTGCGGCAAGCGCGACGGAGAGCGCACCGCCGGCGGTGACGGCCCACGGCCGCCAGTCGATCGCAGCGGCGATCGCCGGCCACAGGTTGTCGTCGTGCTCCGGTTCCTGCTTGCGGCTGAACGCATGGCGCAGCCAGTCGGCGAGCAGCGTGGCGGCCGATCCTTGCGGAGGATGGCGGCGCGCACGTCCGGCGAGCAGCACGCCGATCGCGACGACGAGCACGTTGCACCACGCGCTGGCGAGCGGCGCGCACCAGCGCAGGTCGGCGGGCAGGACGTCGACCGCGCTCAGCGTGCCGAGCGCGGCGACCAGCAACGCGGCGGCGCCTGCGACCGGCGCGAGTGCGTCGCGGCCGGACGGGCTGCCGGGAATGTCGTCGTTGCCTTCCGCCTGTTGCCCCATCGGGGGTTCCTTACGTACGCGTTACAGGGTGCGCAGGAGTCCGTGCGGATTGCTGCGAGCGGCAATGTAGCGCGGCGGATGATGAAACTCAAGGCATCGATGCGATGGGTACGAAGGACGAAACAGTCGCCGGGATCGAACCTTTCCGCCGCCTTGCGGCCAACGGCGATCGCCGACCTTCCGCACGGCGAGCATCCGGGATTCAGATCCGGTGCCGGTACTTCGCCGTCTCGATCTCCAGCACCCGGCCGGAATGCGGCAAGAACGCGATACGGACACGCTCGCCGCTACGCAAGTTGTCAAAGGTGTCCTGGTCGACGTCAAAGCGCCGGCGCGGCACGTCGGGGCCCTTGTCGGCAATCAGCAGGTAGTAGCTCGCCACGCCGCTGACATGGCGCACGTCAAGCCGGGCCACCGTGGTGTCGAGCACGAACTTCCGGTTGGCTTTCAGGTCGAGCGAGACTTTGCGCTCGTACCACTTGCCCATCAGATACATGCTCAGGCTGGTCAGCACGATAATCCCCGCGATCCACTGGAACGTCAGCAGCGGAGATTTGATTCGCTCCGTGAGGAAGGCGAGGCCGACGGGCACCGCGGTAAACACGAGCGCCACCACGACGACCAGCAGGCCGCCGCCTTTCATGCTGCGCAAGCGGGCGCGCTCGTCGGGCTCCAGCGGTTCGGTCGTCAAAGTCGGCATGGTTCTCCTGGCGCGTCTCGACCGGAAATGGCGCGTGCAGCGCCGCGATTGCCGACCATGCTATCGCGCGGCGCCGCTCCTGTCATCGCCGCGATTGCGTCCGGGATGCCGCTGACACGCCGGTCACGATCCGCGACCGCCGCGTCATCGCGCACAACGCGATGCCGGCAAACTTCGCCGGCATTCAGGTTAGCAGTAGGGGGCAGCCGGTAAGGCGGTGGACTACGGCTTGTTCCATGGCCGACCATGGGTCCAGGATGCATTGACGCCGCTATGGTCAACCTGTCTCGCGGCGCCGCCTGGGGAGGGAGCCTCCATGAAGCCTGTTGCCGTGCCGGCCGGCGGGGGTGGCCGTCCGGCACGCAAAACCTTTATCGACGATTCCGTCGATCCCGGCGTGACGCCGGCTCATCGCTCAATGCGACATCCCGACGAACGTCGGCAGCAGCACGCGATACACGTGAATCATCGCCGGCCCGAGCAGCACCAGCATCAGCGCGGGGAAGATGCAGAAGATCAGCGGGAACAGCAGCTTCAGCGCGATCTTCGCGGCCCGCTCCTCCGCGCGCATGCGGCGCCGCGTGCGCAGCATGTCCGACAGCACGCGCAGCGATTCGCTGATGCTCGTGCCGAAGCGATCGGCCTGGATCAGCATCGTGCAGAACGATTCGATATCCTCCACACCGGTGCGCAGCGCGAGATTGCGCAGCGCCGTCTCCTTCGTGAAGCCGGAGCGCATCTCGAGCAGCAGCAGGTCGAGTTCGCTCGAGACCACCTCGCTGCTGAACCGCAGCTCCTCGCTCACCTTCATCAGCGCCGCGTCGAGCCCCAGGCCCGCTTCGACGCACACCGTCAGCAGGTCGAGCGCGTCCGGGAAATCCTCGAAGATCTTCTGCTGGCGCACCTTGACCCGCTGCGACAGCACGATGTTCGGGATGTAGTAGCCGATCCCGGCGAGCACGACGAGGATGACCGACAGGATCTCGCGCTCGTTCCCGAGCCGGGTCGTGACCAGCACCAGCAGCGCCGCGCACGGCAACAAGAGCGCGAGCAACGTCTTCGCGGTGAAATACAGCGCGGCCGCGCTCTGGTTGCGCCAGCCGGCATTCATCAGCCGGATGCGCAGCGGCGAACTCTCCCAGCCCTCCTTCGGCACCGACAGCCTCGAGATCGGGGTCGACAGTTCCACCAGCTTCGCGACCCAGCGCGACGTCGTATCGTCGCCGTCGCCGGAGCCCGCGCCGACGACGGCGCCACCGGCCTGCTGAATCCGGCGCTGGATGTTACGCGGCGCGAACAGCAGCATCGCGGCAAGTGCGCCGCCGGCCACGAAGAGGAACAAGCCACCCAGCATGACGGCGTGGACTACGCTCAGGTTTTGCATGACAGCCTCGCAACGGTTCGTTATTCGGCTCGCGCGTCAGACGCGAATCCGGACAATGCGGCGGATCCACAACAGGCCAAAGAGCATCGACACCAGCATCACGCCGACCATCCTGATCCCGGCCGGATCCTCCCAGAGCACCGACAGGAACTCGCGGTTCAGCAGCGCGATCGCGCCGGCGGTACCGAACGGCAGCAGCCCGAGAATCCACGCCGACAGCCGCCCTTCCGCCGACAGCACGCGCACCTTGTCGAACAGCTTGAAGCGCTCGCGGATCAGCCCGGAGATGCTGTCGAGCAGCTCGGCCAGGTTGCCGCCGGTCTCGCGCTGGATCAGCACCGCGATCACGAAATAGCGCAGGTCCTGCACCGGCACGCGCGTCGCGAGGTTCGTCAGTGCGTCGTGCAACGACACGCCGTAGTTGACCTCGTCGAACGTGATCCGGAACTCGCCGCCCATCGGATCGGGAAACTCTTCGCTCACCATCCCGAGCGTGCTCGTGAACGAATGACCGGAACGCAGTGCGCGCGCGATCATGTCGCAGATGTCCGGCAACTGCCGTTCGAGCTTGCGCATGCGCCGCCGGCGGCAGCGCATCACGTACAACGTCGGCCAGCATCCGGCAAACAGCGCGATCGGCAGCACGGCCAGTTGCGGCAACGTGGCGAAGCTCAGCGCCAGCCAGGCGAGCGCCGGGAACACCGCGCTGAGCACGACCAGCTTCGACAGCGTCCAGTCGAGGCCCGATTGCTGGATCAGGAGATCGAGCGTCTGCACGCGCGGCATGCGCAGCAGCAACCGGTCGAACGGCTTCGACTCGTCGAGCATCCGCTTCTTCAGGATCGACAGCCGCTCCTGCTGCACGTTGCCGCCGGCCGACATCGCGCGGATGCGCGACTCGATCCGGCGCACGGCGGTGCCATGCCGTGCGTTCCACCATTGATAGGCGCCTTCGATCGTCAACACGACGGCGACGAAGGTGAGAATCACAAAGGCGTAAAAGATCGTGTTCATGAGGCCTCCCCGGCAGCCAACGGCGCCCTGTCGTCAGTTCGTCTCGTAACGCTGCGACGGGTCGTAGAGCGAATCCGGCAGGTTGATGCCGAATGCCTGCAACCGCTCGACGAACTTCGGCCGCACGCCGGTCGCGCAGAAGTGGCCGCGTACCGAGCCGTCGCGGTCCACGCCCGTGCGTTTGAACGTGAAGATCTCCTGCATGTTGATGATGTCGCCTTCCATCCCGGTCAGTTCCTGGATGCTGACGATCTTGCGCTTGCCGTCGGTCAGCCGCGCGGCCTGCACGACCACCGAGATCGCCGACGCGATCTGCTGGCGCATCGTCTTCGGCGGCAGCGTCAGGCCGGAGACGCTGATCATGTTCTCGAGCCGCGTCAGCGCATCGCGCGGCGTGTTCGCGTGGATCGTCGCGAGCGAGCCTTCGTGGCCGGTGTTCATCGCGTTGAGCATGTCGAGCGCTTCCGCGCCGCGCACTTCACCGAGGATGATCCGGTCCGGGCGCATCCGCAGCGCGTTGCGCACCAGCGTGCGCTGCGTGATCTCGCCCTTGCCCTCGATGTTCGGCGGGCGCGTTTCGAGCCGCAGCACGTGCGGCTGCTGCAGTTGCAGCTCGGCGGCGTCCTCGATCGTCACGATCCGCTCGTTGCGCGGAATGTACCCGGACAGGATGTTGAGCAGCGTCGTCTTGCCGCTGCCGGTGCCGCCCGACACCAGCACGTTCACCTTCGCGCGCGACAGCGCGTCGAGCAGCTCGGCCATCGGCGGCGTCAGGCTGTGGTAGCGCACGAGGTCGTCCATCTTCAGCGGGTTCACCGCGAAACGCCGGATCGACATCAGCGGCCCGTCGATCGCGGACGGCGGGATGATCGCGTTCACGCGCGAACCATCCGGCAGCCGCGCGTCGACCATCGGGCTCGATTCGTCGATGCGGCGCCCGACGCGCGACACGATCTTCTCGATCACCTTCATCAGGTGCGCGTCGTCGTAGAACGTCACGTCGGTCAGTTCGAGCTGGCCGCTGCGTTCGACATAGACCTGCCGGTACGTGTTCACGAGGATGTCGGAAATGCCGGGGTCGCGCAGCAGCGCTTCGAGCGGGCCGAAGCCGAACATCTCGTCATACACGTCGATCGCGAGCTGCCGGCGCTCGATGTCGTTCGCGGGCATCCGTTCGTCGTCGAGGATGCGCGAGATCAGCGCGGCGATTTCCTGCCGGACCTGATCCTGCTGCAGCCGCGACAGACGCTCAAGCTCGACGCGCTCGAGCACGGCCAGGTGAATTTCACGGCGCAGCTTCTGGTACGCGTCGCGTACCGACGAATGAGCCGGGCCGCCCGGTTCGCTGCCCGCCGCCAGCGGCGGGGTCCGGTGCAACGACATCTGTTCGCGCAATGACATGATCGATTCCCCGAAAGAATTACATGGACTTGAGCTTCGGCGTGGCCTTGCGGCCGAAGAACCTGGACATCAGCGGTTCGCTGCGCGTGGCGCCGTGTCCCGCGCGCACCTCCCCTTCGACCAGCTGTTTCGCGTAACCCTGCAGCGCACGCGTGACCGCCGTGCCGCGTGCGAGCCGCGATACCGGATGGCCCTGGTTGATCGCTTCGAGCACGGTGTCGGCGTCGTCGGGAATCGTGCAGGCGGCCTTCAGGCCGAGCACTTCCTCGAGCGCGGTGCGGGTCCGGTCGCTCGCGCGCGTCGCGCGGTTCAGGATGAGCCGCATCTGGTCGGTCGAGTAGCCGAGCGACACGAGAATCTCCAGCAGCCGGCGGCCGGCGCGCACGTGCGGCATCGTCGGCTGCATCACGAGCTGGATCTGGTCGCTGCGATCCAGCGCGACCATCGACAGCGGATTGATGCCGACGCCGATGTCGAAGATCACGAAGTCGTAACGCGGCGCGGCGACGCCCAGGATCCATTCGAGCGCGTCCTCGCGCATCTCGGCGGCCTTGACCGGGTCGCCGGCGCCCGCGAGCACGTGGAAGTTTTCCGTCACGTGCGCGACGCTCGCGTCGAGAAACGCGCTGTCGAGCCGCTCGATCTGTGTGCACAGCTGCGGCAGCGTCGACGGCGGGGTTTCGTCGCTGACGAGAAAGGCCGCGTCGGCGAACTGCTGGTTCAGGTCGATCAGCAGCACACGGCGCTTGAAGCCTTCCGCGATCTCGAATGCGACGTTGCTGGCCGCAAAGCTCGTGCCGGCCCCGCCCTTGCACGACATGAACGACACGATCCGCGTATCGTCGGTGTCGCGCCGCGTGCTTTGCGCGGCCGCGCGTTCGAGCGCGTTGCCGAGCGCCTGCGGGTCGAGCGGCCACTGCAGCACGTCGCGGGCGCCTGCGCGCATCGCGTCGAGCAGCACGTGCGGCGACGCGTCCGCGGTCACGAGGATGCAGGTCAGCCCGGCGTGAGCCCGGCAGATCCGCTCGATCGCCGACAGCTCGGAGGCGTCGAGCGACGTGCCGTCGACCAGCAGGATGTCGAACGCGTCGAGCCCGTCGGTGCGATGTTCGATCTGCGACGGGCGGCCGGTCGCGCGCGTCGCGCGATAGCGTCCGCAGTCGGCCACGAGGCGCGCGATCTGCGTGAGTCGCGCGGTGTCGTCGGAAGCTACGAGGATGTTGATCATGTCGTGTGCCTCGCCTGTTCGATCAGTTGCAGTTGGCGCCGCCGGTCGCGGAAGTCAGGCTCTCGCGCGGCAGCGTCGTCGTGAACGGCGGCATCTTCACCGTGACGTTCACGAACGGAATCATCGTCTTGACCGTGACGTTCGTGACGCTCACCGTCACGAACGAGCACGAGGTCACGTCGCAGTTGGCCGGCGAGTAGTTCACCGACACGTTCGCGCTCGACAGCAGCGGCAACATCGCGGTCACGCGCTTCGCGACCCCGGCGGCATTGACATCGCAGACCACCGCCGTGCGCGCGCCGAGGCGCACGGCTTCGCTCGCGGTGTTCCAGTAGAACAGCACGCGGCCGAATTCGAAGATGCCGATCAGCAGCATGATCAGGACCGATGCGATCAGCCCGAACTCGACGAGTGCCGCGCCGCGCTGGCCGCGCCGGCGCGATAGCGGGAAATGGCGCGCGTTCATGACACTTGCCTCATCACGGTGACGATGTTGCCGAACGTGATCGACGTGAGCCCCGGATACACGGGGATCGGCTGGTACTTGTAGCCCTTGATCTTCACTTCGACGACGTTGATCGCGCCCGACGCCGAGCCGCTCGCCGCGTTGTTGTTCGCGTCGTAAGTCGGCAGGTTCGCGAATTGCGACGGGTCGGACGAGTCGCTGCAGCCGGTCGTGTGCTGCGCATCGCAGATCGTCACCATCGAGGTCGTGAGCCCCGGCACCAGCTCGGTGCCGGACGCACCGCACGTCGTGCTGCCGTAGACGACGAGGCACTGCGCCGCCGACACCGGATACGCGCTGTCGGTCGGCAGCCAGACCGACAGGTAGCGCGCCGCATCCCGCGTCGCCTTGGTCAGCGTCTCGTACTGGTAGATCGCGCGGCCGAACTCGGCCACGCCGGTCGCGAGCAGGATCATCGGCATCAGCACGATCGCGAACTCGACGGCGACGACGCCACGGGTGCGCGAACGGCGAAACGGACGGGTTTTCATGATCGTCTCTCCGCTATTGAACGAGCATCGGAACCTGGGTTCCGGACGCGCTGCCGCTGCCCGGCATCCCGTGCGTCGCGCACGGGTTGTTGCCGGAAACCGACGAGCCGAGATATTCGAGGTGCGCGACGACACCGCCGCTGCCGGGGCTGAACGGCAGCGGATCGAGCATCAGCACGCAATCCCATTGCGTGACGTGCACCTTGCCGCTGTTGCCGTTCAGCGTCGAGCAGTCGCCTTCCGGGGCAAGCGCGACGCGGCGGTCGCCACCGTTGGTCTGGTAATTGGCCTGCGACCACGTGCCGTTGGTCGCGACCCCGCTGCCCGACGGCGGCGCGCCGTCGCCCTGGTAGACCTTGAAGGTCGTGCGGTCGGTCACGAACTGCGTGTAGGCGTCGCCCTTGATGCCGGCCGTTCCGGGCGGCCCGTAGTTCGGGCCGACATACGCGTAACCGGTGAAATCGGGCTGGCCGCTCGACCCGTTCGCGCCGTTCGTATAGATGCCGAAGCGCGTATTCCAGGCACGCAGCGACGCCGACTTCAAGCCCGTGGTGCTGAGGTCCGGCGGGCTCGTGATGTTGCAGGTGTTGCCCGACAGCTCGCCGGCCAGGGTGGGTTCGTTCGTCGAGCCGTCGAGCGCCGCCCAGCCGAAGTTGCCGGGCCCGTAGGTCGACGACGACCCGGACGGCGACGTGATCCAGTCGCCGACGTTGTAGGACGGCGCGCCGGTTGCGCGGCACACGAACACCGGGATCGCGCAGGTCGTCTGGCCACCGCCCACCGTCGCGATCGCGCTGGCCGACACGGTCGCCGCGTTCGCCAGCTTCGCGCCCGGCAACACGTTCAGCACCTCGATGAACCAGTGCGCGATGTTGCTCAGCGACGTCGTGCACTGCACGTACTTGATGTTGGCCGGCGTCGTGACCGAGTTCTTCGTCAGGAACGCATTGGTCAGCGAATCGCTGAACGTGACGTTCGCGTTCGTCGACAACTGCACCGACTTGTTCTGGAAGAACACGAAATTCAGGTGGCCGGCGGCGATGCCGTCCGCCTCGGCCA
The DNA here is from genome assembly GCF_017104865.1 of Burkholderia sp. Ac-20349. Classification (NCBI taxonomy): domain Bacteria; kingdom Pseudomonadati; phylum Pseudomonadota; class Betaproteobacteria; order Burkholderiales; family Burkholderiaceae; genus Burkholderia; species Burkholderia sp. Ac-20349. The sequence goes on along the minus strand of NZ_JAAGPM010000028.1, from coordinate 548 downwards.
CGGAGAGGCTGATGGCCCCGGTCAGGTCACGCGCAGCGGACAGCGCGCACGCATCGGCGCTGTTCTGCAGTTCGCTGCGCGTGACGTACAGCTTGCCAAGATCCAGCGCGAGGCCGACGAACCCGATCATCACCGCCAGTGCGAGACCGACGATGATCGCGACGGCACCGCGCTGGCGATGCAGGCTGCGACGCATGACTTTCGGATAGCGAGCTGCGCTGTTCATGGCGTTCTCCCTGAGCGTGCCGTCGTTACTGGTTGGCCTTGCCGATGCCGATCACGAACGCATTGGTGGGCGGATCGATCTGCTTGAACGACTTGTCGTAGTTGTCGAGCGCCGACGCGGCCGCGTTGCCGTTGACCACCGTCGTCGCGGCCGCGTGTTCGGCGGCATGCGGATCGATGATCTGGGCTTGTGTCACGGCGCGGACGCGATCCGGCGCGTGAGGCGCAGCGCATTCGCGGCGACGTGGCGATCGTGCTCGGTCGACAGATAGTTCGGCGCGATCGCGGGTGCGGCGCCCGGATCGGCGCTCGCGATATGCACG
>NZ_JAAGPM010000284.1:0-3291 GCF_017104865.1 Burkholderia sp. Ac-20349 | reverse complement strand
GCGGCCAGCGCAGCCGCGGTGCGGCGTCGGCCGCGCGCGCGAGTACGGCGCCGACCCGCGACACGTCGCGGATCGCGACATGTTCGCCGCGCAGGTGCGGCAGCACGAAGCGCGTGACGAGCGCGGCGGCCGTCAGCCCGACGATCGAATACAGCCCGAGCTGCACGAGGCCCGGGAAGCCGGAGAACAGCATCGACGCGAACCCGCACACGGAGGTCAGCACGCCGAGCCGGATCGTCGGCCAGTACGCGGCGACCCATGCGCGCGTCGCGTCGGCCGGGCGTGCCGCGCCGCGCGTGCCGGCCTGCGCCGATTGCACGAACAGGTAGATCGAATAGTCGACGGCTTCGCCGATCAGCGTCGTGCCGAAGCCGAGCGTCAGCCCGTGGACCGTGCCGAACGCGAGGCTGACCGCCGCGATTCCCGCCGCGACGCCCGTCAGCACCGGCAGCAAGCCGAGCGCGAGCGTGCGCGGCGAACGGTACAGCGTCAGCAGCAGCGCGACGATCAGCACGATGCTCGCCGTCGACAGCCGTTCGACGTCGTGCCGGATCGTGTCGCGCGTGTCGACCGAGAACACGCCGGGGCCCGTCATCGCGAGCGTGGTCGCGGCGGCGTTCGGCACGGCCTGCGTCGCGGCGGCGAACGCGCGGCGCACCGTGTCGATCGCACGGGCCTGCGCGTCGGTATCGGAACCGGCGGCGGCCGTCTGCACCACGAGAACGGCGCGCGTGCCGTCGCGCGACGCCCACACGCCGTCGCGGCTCGCCGGTTCCGCCGCGCTGTCGAGCTGGTCGACGAGCGTGGCGACTTCGCCGGTCGGGTCGCGCGGCAGCATCGCCTTGGCCACGAGGCCGGCCGACGAACTCAGCAGGTCGAGGCTGTCGCCGAGCGCCTGATGCAGGCCGGCGGCGCTGAAGCGCTGCGGCGTGACGGCCGGGCTCAGCAGGTAGCGGTGATCGAAGATGAACTGGCGGTCGCGCGCGTCATTCGCGGCTTCGCCGTTGTGAACGGCCGCGAACTGCGGATCGGTGCGCAGCGCGCCGGCGACGCGTCGCGACAGCGCGGCGCGCGTGGCGGCATCGCCGCCGTCGATCGCGACGAGGATCAGCCGCGACACGACGCCGTCGCGCAACTGATCGACGAGCACGCGCTGCCCGGCGCTCGGCGCGCTCGGCAGGAAGGCGGACAGGTCGGCCGTGAAGTGCGCGCGCCCGATCGCGACGCCGCACGCGAGAAGCGCGAGCAGCCACACGAGCACCGCGCGCTGCCGCAGCGTGTGCAGGCGGCGCGCGACCGGTGACGACGAGGGCCGGGTGCGTTCGTCCATCAGTTCGGGTTCGCGGGAACGGGTTGCAGGCGCATCACCGAACGGTCGCCGTCGGCCTGCCGGATCGCGACGCTGCGCAACACGTCGCGCGTGCCGTCGAGCGTGATCGTGCTGACGACCTTCAGCATCCGCGAGTCGAGCGGCGTGAGCGTCAGTGTCCAGTCGTCGCCGCGCCCGGCGAGCGCAACCTTGTACACCTGTTCGAGCGCGAAGCGGTTGCCGGCGAGCGTCGCGCGGATGCTGTCGATGAACGCGCCGAGTTCCGGGTAGCGCGCGAGCGCGAGCGTGTACTTGCGGTTGTTGCGTTCGACGGTGAGCATGTCGCCGTCGACGACGAGGTGTTCGGGCTTCGGGCTCAGCGTGTGCTTCTCGAGATGGTCGGGCGCGACGAACACGAGCTCGCCGGACGATTCGACCGGCTGCGTCGCGATCGACAGGTACTTCGTCTCGGTGAACGTCGCACGCCCCGACTTGTGCTGCGCAAGCGTCGACATCAGCCGGTCGAGGCTCCACGCCGGCCCCGTGTCGGCCGCCTGCGCGGGCGCGGCAGCCAGCGCGATCGCGGCGGCGGTTGCCGCGACGGCGACGGCCAGCGTGCGGACGGCAAGACGCAGCACGGACGGGAGCGTGGGCAGGCAGCGGCGAACGGCGGTCATGCGTCGGAATCCCTCGTGGCGGACAGGCCGGCACCGGCGCGCGCCGCGTCGCTGCGCGCAGCCGCGGCATCGCCGCCTTGCCAGAAATCGAAATAGTTGAACCAGTTGTACGGTGCCGCGCGGCAGTATTGGTCGAGCAGTGCGACATAGCGCGCGAGTGCCGCATCGACGGCCGCCGCGCGCGCGTCGCGCCGCACGTCGGAGAAGTCGGCGAGCGTCTCGAAGTGCACATCGTAGCGGTTGCCGTCGCGATAGAGGCCCGTCATGAAGATCACCGGCCGCTTCAACATCGCGGCCATGTAGAGCGGCCCGAGCGGAAACGCGGCCGGCGCGCCGAGCAGCGGCAGCCGCCGCAGCGATGCGGCAGACTCGTCGAGCAGCGTGCGGTCGGCGAGCATGCCGACCATGCAGTTCGCGTCGAGGCGCTCGCGCACCTTCAGCATCGAGTCGACCTGCCCGAGCGGAATCACTTCCGGCTGCGCGGCGGGATTCACCGCGGCGAGCGTCGCGTTGATCTTGCGCGCGTTCTTCTCGTACATCGTCACGACGACGCGCAGGTCCGGGTGCGTGCGGCCGATCGCGCGCACGACCTCGAAGCTGCCGAGATGCGCGCCCATCAGGAACGCGCCGCGTCCGCCCGCGAGCGCGTCATCGACGAGCGTCTCGCCGTGCAGCCGGATGTCGAACAGGTCGAAGCGCCCGTTCATCAGGTAGATGCGGTCGTGGATCGTCGCCGCGAACGTGAACACGTGCCGGTACACGTCGCGCCAGCGCGCGGGGCGGCCAAGCACGCGGCGCAGGTAGTCGCGCGACGCCGCGCACGCGACCGGCGAGAACAGCACGAAATACGTCGCGATCAGATGCAGCACGATACGCGCGCGCTGCCGGCCGAAGCGCAGCGAGATCCACGTCATCGCGCGCAGCAAGCCCGCGTTGCTGCGCTCCTGGCGTTCGGCCCACGCGGTGCGCTTCATGGCTGCGCGCCATCCTGCACGGCCGGCGGCGCGGACAGCACGCCGCTCGCGACCTCGCGCGCCCCGGTGCGCAGCGTGAAGCGGATCGCGCCGCTGGCGGCCGGGTCGAACGTGAGTTCGAGCGGTTCGCCGGGGGCGACCGGGCTCAGGAATTTAGCGGAACCGAGCCGCCACGTGTGCAGCGGGCGGTTCAGCGCCGTGCCGATCGCATGGATCGCGTGATCGAGCAGCACGACGCCCGGCACGACCGGGTGGCCGGGGAAGTGGCCGGACAGTGCCGGGTGGTCGGCGGGGATCGTGAACCCGAGCGCGGGCGTGACGAGCCAGGCTT
>NZ_JAAGPM010000283.1:0-3285 GCF_017104865.1 Burkholderia sp. Ac-20349 | reverse complement strand
CGAATGTCGGGGCGTTCGCGGATCACGTCCGACGGCAGCGTGACGGGCAGCGCGGGCGCGACCGGCAGCGTCGCGCCGGGCGCGCTCAGCGCGTCGCGCAGCGTTTCCGGAAAACCGCCGACGAGCACGCCGATCGCGTGTGCGAGCTGCGCGACGTCCCGTTGCAGCGGCGGCAGGGTCGCCTGCGCGAGCTGCAGCTCGGCACGCGCCTGTGCGACCGCGAACGACGTGCCGAGGCCGCGCCGGTTCGACTGCTCGGTCAGCCGCCGCGTGGCGTCAAGGCTCGCGACGTTGTCCGTCGCGATCCGCAGCCGCTCCTGGGTCGCGCGCAGCGCCGCGTAATCCGACGCGAGCTCGGCGAGCAGGCTCACGAGGATCGCGTGGCGATCGTCGTCGAGCGCGTCGATCTGCGCGTCGGCCGATTCGACCGCGCGCCGCCTGCCGCCGAACAGGTCGAGCTCCCATGACGCATCGAAACCGAGCCGGTAGGTGCGCGACTGGCCGATGCCTGGCGGCCAGTCGAGCGCCCGCGACGAGCGTAGCGCATCGGCGTTACCGCCAGCGGTGACGGTCGGGCCGAGGCGACTCGCGATCTGGTCGCGCTCGGCGCGCGCCTGCAGCAACCGCTGGCGCGCGATCGCGAGATCCTGGTTGTGCGCGATCGCCTGAACGACCAGCGCATCGAGCTGCGCATCGCCGAACGCGCGCCACCAGTCCTGCAACTGCGCGGGATCGGCCGGCACCGTGTCGCGCGGCGCGATCCAGCCGGGCGGATGCGCGGGCTGCGGCGCCACGTAGTCGGGGCCGACCGTCGTGCACGCGGCCAGCGCGCACGTGCAGGCGGTGGCGAAGGCGCGCACGTAGCGCGTCGCGCGCAAAGGCGGGAACGGGTATCGCATCGTCGCCTCCTTCACATCCATGCGTGCAGCCACGACGCGAGCCGGCCGCGCGGCGTGCGCTCGCGTCCGCGTTCGCCGACTTCGACGCTGCAGGTCATGCCTGCCGCCAGCAGGACGCCGGCCGGCACCCGGTCGATTTCGATGCGCACCGGAATGCGCTGCGCGAGCCGTACCCAGCTGAAGGTCGGGTTGACAGCCGGCAGGCCGAGCTCGTCGAGCGTGCCGTTCTCGTCCGCGATGCCGCGGCCGATGCTCGTCACGTGCCCGCTCAACAGCGGATCGAAGCCCATCAGCCGGATCGTCGCGGGTGCGTCCGTCGCGATGCGGCGCAGCTTGGTTTCCTCGAAATAGCCGGTGATCCAGAAGCTGTGCGCGTCGAGCACCGAGATCCCGGGCTTGCCTTCGACCGCGTAGTCGCCGTGACGCAGGCGCAGCTGCGTCACGTAGCCGTCGACCGGCGAGCGCAGCGTCGTGCGTTCGAGGTCGAGCTTCGCGACGTCGAGCGCGGCCAGCGCCTTGCGGTGCTCGGCCTGCGCGATCGCCACCGCGCGGCCCGAGCGCTGGATGTCCTCGCGCGGCACGAGATCGTCGAGGCCGGTTCGCCGCTGCGCTTCGTCGCGCTTCTGGCGCATCGTCTCGGCGGTCGCGGCGACCTGCGCTTCCGCCTGCTCCACCGCCAGCGCGAAGCGCTGCGGATCGATCCGGTACAGCACGTCGCCTTTCGCGACGCGCTGGTTGTCGATCACCGCGACTTCGACGACGGTGCCCGACACTTCGGGCGCGATCCGCACGACGTGCGCGCTCACGCGCGCGTCGCGCGTCCACGGCGCGAGGACGTACGCATGCCAGAGTGCAGCGACCAGCACGATCGCGACGGCCACCGTGGCGAGTGTCAGCAGGGAGCGGGTGAGGGGTTTGAGCGACATGACGCGATACGTTCCGACGAAGGCTAGAAGGTGAGGATCAGCGTGGCGACCAGCACGAGCGAAATCGCGAACTCGAACAACGCCGGATGCCACACGTGGCGCAGCACGCCGAGCCGGGCGAGCAGCGCGCGCACGGCCATGTAGAGCGGCACGGTCGCGCACGCATAGACGAAGAACGGCGGCAGGTAGATGCCGGCCAGCGGGAATTCACTGAGCATCGCGGGCGCGCTCCGGAAGGGTGGTGAAATAGGCGGCGTACGTGTGCAGCAGCACGTAGACGTCGGCGAACGCGGCCATCAGCCACTTCAGTTCGGTATTGCCCGGTTGCGACGCGGCGAGGCCGGCGAGGGCGTGCGCGGCGCGCCGTGCATGCCGGGCCGCACGCTTCGGGGCGGCCACGTGCCGCGCGAGGCCGGCAAGCCCGGCGCGCACGTACCGTTGCGCGGTATCGGGCAGGTCGTCGCGCGCGGCGCCGCGACGGATCCGCAGCAGTTCCTTGCCGACGTGCAGCGCCGCAAGTGCCTCGATGCTCACCTGTGTCATCGCGGCCGGCTGGCCGGCGAGCAGCGCACCGAGCTGCGCGATGCGGTGCTGCTGGCGCTGCTGCCAGTCCGCCGCCGTGACGCGCCTGCCGGCCACGAGCGCGAGCGTGTCGTCGCGGATCGTGCGGCGCAGCCGCGTGGCGTCGGTGGCCAGGTTGCGCGGCAGGATCAACTGGAACGTGAGCCGAGTGAGGACGGTGGCGAGTACCCACGCGACCGACTGGTTGAGGAACAGCGCGACGTCGGGGCGGAACGGATTGGTCGCGCCGGTCAGCGTGTTGAACGCGACGAGATAGGCAAGCCCGGCGAGCGCGGTCTTCGGCACGCTCGTCGCGTAGATGCCCGGCATCCAGAACAGCGCGAGCGCGACGACGAGCAAGGGAAAACCTTCGATGCGCGGCAGGATGCCGAACGTGCACACGAACGCCGCCGGTACGGCCAGAACCGTACCCTTGATGAGCGCCTGTGCGGCAGCGGCCGGGTTGCCGGCGGTCGCGAGCAGCGCGCAGTACGGTGCGACGACGAGCAGCATCATGTCGCCCTGGTTCCAGCCGGTCACGAGCCAGAATGCGCCGGCGATCATGATCGCGCAGGCCGAGCGCACGCCGTTGCGCAGGGCCGCGCCCGTGTCGCGGTGAAAGCGCACCCGTGCGGGCCGATGGCCCGGCCGCGGGCGCTGCAGTTCGACGAGCCCGTTCAGCGCCGCACGGTAGTCGTCGATCTGTTCGATCAACCGCTCGCCGGCGATCAGCAACGCCGCCTCGACGCGCGGATTGCCGAGCGTGATGCCTTCGAGGGCGTCGCGCAGGCGTTCGCGCGCATCGGCCAGCAATGCAAGCGCGCGCGCCGCACCGCCGAGGCCGTCGCCCAATGCGTCGGCGGCGGCCTGCCACGCGGCCGCGAGACGCGGCTGCAGCG
>NZ_JAAGPM010000282.1:0-3469 GCF_017104865.1 Burkholderia sp. Ac-20349 | reverse complement strand
CAGCGAACCGAGATCGTATTGCGTGCCGCCGAGCCCGTGGATCAGCAGGACGCCCGTGCGGCCCGTCATGACGCGTCTCCGCTCATTCGTCCGCCGGCCACACGCGCTCGATCTGCCAGACGCCCGCGAATGCGCCGACGCGCGGCCGTTGCAGCGCGAGCCCGCGCTCGGGGCCGCGGCCCGACAGCACGCCGAGCTGCAATTGCGCGAGCTTGATCTGCTCGTCATTCAGCGCGATCTGCGCGAGCAGCTTGCTGCGCTTGATCGATGCGTCGCTCGCGTCGTATGCGTTGTCGAGCCCGCGCGCGGTGCGCTCGCGCAACACGGTCGTCACGCGCTGGCTGACCTTCAGTTTCTGCTGCAGCAGCTCCTGCGTCGCATACGCCTGATCGAGCTGGCAGTACACGGTGACGATCGCCACCGCGAGCGTGAGCCGCACCTGCTCGGCCTCGACCCGCGCCGCTTCGCGCAGCGACATCAGGCTTTTCGTCGCGGCGCGGTTCTTCCCCCACAGGTCGAGCTGGTAGGTCAGCCCGACGAACACCGACGATGGCGAGGTGTTCGGATCGCCGAAGATCTCGACGGGTACACGATAGCCGCCGGCCGATACGTCCGCGACGTCGTTGCCCGGCTTCGGCATGCGCGCGCGGCTGACCGTCGCGCCGGCCGTGCCCGTCAGCCCCGTCAACGAATCGAACTGCTGAAGCTGCGCCTGCGCGATCCGCAGCCGTGCCTGCGCGACCTGCAGGTCGGGGTTGTGCTGCGATGCCTCGGCGACCAGTGCGTCGAGTTGCGGATCCCGCAACTGCTTCACCCAGTCGGGCGCGGGCCACGCGCCGTTCACGCCGGGCCCGGCCGTGTGCGCGAGCGCATCGTCGGCCGGCGCGCGCAACGACAGCGACGGCAGGAAGCCCGACGGCACGCATCCGCTCAACGCCAGCGACACCGCCGCGGCGACGATCATCATCGAACCGCCCTTCACGCCACGCGCCCGATCCACCGTCTTTTTCACCCGCCGCATCGCGCCCCTCATCCCTGCTGAACGCGCTGCGCACGCGCGGCCAGACGCGGCCGCGTGCGCTCGAGCGGGCCGAGCCGGCCGAACAGGCCGTCCGCGACGCCGAACAGGATGCCGGCGAGCTTCGCGCGCTTGTCGCGTTCGACGAGCGCGATCTGCACGACCTGCCACACGGTCAGCAGGTTCGGCACGATCGCCACCGGAAAGCGCAGCCCGTACTGCATCCCGAGCTGTACCGCATTGCGTGCGCTGTAGTAGCGCCGTTGCCACGAGTGATTCATCGACGTCATTTCAAAAGGGCCGATCGCGTGACGCTGCTTCGCGCCGATCCGGTGCGGCAGCACCAGCGACGGCACGACATAGAGCGGCACGTTGCGCGCCAGCGCGCGGAAGCTGTATTCGGTGTCGACGTGATCGATGAACAGCGTCTCGTCGAAGCGGCCGAGCACGTCGAACGCGTCGCGCGACACGACGCAGCCCGACGAGATCAGGAACGCGCAGCGCTGCAGCGGCGCGCCCGGCTCGATGCGCAGGCGGCGCAGCCCGATCCCGTTGGTCGAGAGTTCGGGCAGGAAGCTGCGCGCGTTCTCGTCGAAGATGCGCGGACCGGCCAGGAACGCGCGCCCCGCGAGTCCCGCGCAGACGTCGCGCATCGCGGGGAAATACGCGACCGGCACCGACGAATCCTGGTCGAACAGCGCAACGGCATCGATGCGGTCGCGAAACAGCACCGCGAGCCCCGCGTTGTACGCGCCCGCGATCCCGCCGCGATTGCCGTGATGCAGCAGCGCGATGCCTTCGCGATCGCACAGCTCGCGCGCTCGCGCGTCCGGCTGCGGCGTGTTGTCGACGACGAGCAGCGCATCGCACGCGAGCCGCCACGCGCAGAGTGCGTCGAGTTGCGCGTCAGTCGGGTGATACAGGATCACGAGTGCGCCGAGTGTCGTCATGTTCCTCTCCTCAATGCCCGAACGACGCCGCCGCGCCGCGCTTCGGCCGCGTCAGCCACATCATCGCCGCGAGCGCGAGACACGTCATGCTCGCCATCCAGAACATGTCGTTGGTCGCCATCATGTAAGCCTGCTGCATCACGACCTGGTGCAGCGTGGATAGCTCGCGCACGCCGTCCACCCCCATCCCGTTCAGCGTGTGCACGAAGCGCTGCGTGTTCGCCGATGCCTGCGTGACGGATTGCGACACGACGTCGTAGTGATAGGTCGCGCGGTTGTCCCACAGCGTCACGCTCATCGCGGTACCGAACGCGGCCGACAGCGTGCGCAGGAAGTTCGACAGGCTCGACGCGGCCGCGAGCCGGTCGTCCGGAATGCGCGACAGCGTCGCGGCGGTCAGCGGAATGAAGAAGCACGGCAGCCCGATCCCCTGGATCAGCCCCGGCGCGGCGATCTGCGCGAACGTCATCTTCAGCGTGAAATGCGCATCCCACGCGAGCACGGCCGCGAACACGAGGAAGCCGAAGGTCGCGAGCACGCGTGCGTCGAAGCGGTGCGCATGGAGCCCGACGACGATCGAGAACACCAGCGCGAGCACGCCGAGCGACGCGGTGGCGAGCCCCGCGTGAAACGCGTTGTAGCCCATCACGGCCTGCATCCACAGCGGGAACACGACGCCGACCACCGAGAAGCTCATCATCCCGAGCGAGATGATCAGCACGCAGAACGAGAACGTGCGATCGCGGAACAGGCTCAGATCGACGACGGGATGCGCTTCGCCCGCCTCCCAGATCAGCAGCGACACGATCGACAGCCCCGCGACCACCGCGAGCGTGACGATCAGCGGCGACCCGAGCCAGCCGCGATCGTGGCCGAGATCGAGCATCGCCTGCAGCGAGCCGACGCCGATCACGAGCAGCACGATGCCCGGCACGTCGACCGGGCCGGCCGCGCCGCGTTGCGCATCCGGGCGCAGCATCGCGGTGCAGACCGCGAACGAGAACAGCCCGATCGGCAAGTTGATCAGGAAGATCCACGGCCACGAGAAGTTGTCGACGATCCAGCCGCCGACCACCGGCCCGAAGATCGGCGCGAGCAGCACCGTCATCGCCCACAGCGCGAGTGCGATCGTGCGCTTGTCCGGCGGGAACGTGCGCAGCAGGATCGTCTGCGACAGCGGCACCATCGGCCCCGAAAACAACCCCTGCAGCGCACGGCAGATCACGAGCACGTGCAGGTCGCGCGCGAGCCCGCACAGCAGCGACGTCAGCGTGAACAGCAGCACCGCGCCGACGAACAGCCGCAACTCGCCGACGCGGCGCGCAAGCCAGCCCGTCAGCGGCACCGCGATCGCGGCCGCGACCGAATACGAGCTGATGTAGGCGGGGGCGCGCGCCGCACGCAGCACGATGCGCACGTCGTCGCGCCAGTGCGGGTGGGAAAAGTCGTGGATACGGACGCCGACGCGGCCGAAGCGGTTCTCGGCGCTGCCGAGCAGTTC
>NZ_JAAGPM010000281.1:0-3435 GCF_017104865.1 Burkholderia sp. Ac-20349 | reverse complement strand
GCCGGGGCTGCGGCGCGAGGAAGTCGCGCAGCTGTGCGGCGTCAGCCCGACCTGGTACACGTGGATCGAACAGGGCCGCCCCGTGTCCGCTTCGGCCGACGCGCTCGCGCGGATCGCCGTCGCACTGCAGCTGTCGAAGGCCGAGCGTGCGTACCTGTTCGAGCTGGCCGCGCAGCGCGACCCGGCCGAGCCGGACGTCGCGGGCGGCGACCTGCCGCCGACGCTCGCCGCGACCGTCGCGGCGATCGCGACCCCCGCGTACGTGCTCGACCGGCAATGGAACGCCCTCGCATGGAACGCGCCGGCCGCCGCATTGTTCTCCGGCTGGCTCGATGGCGAGCACGACCGCAACCTGCTGCGCTTCACGTTCATGTCGCCGGCCGCGCGCACGCTGATCGTCGACTGGGAAACCCGTGCGCGGCGGCTCGCGGCCGAATTCCGCGCCGATTCGATCCGTCACCTGACCGATGCGCCCACGCGCGCGCTGATCGACGCGCTGACCGCCGGCAGCGACGCCTTCGCGCAGTACTGGGCATCGCAGGACGTGTTCGAACGCGAAGGCGGCCTGCGCGAATTCGACCATCCGGCCGACGGCCGCCTCGTGTACCAGCAGATCACGCTGAAGCCCGCGCACCGCGAGGACCTGAAGCTGGTGGTGCTGGTGCGCGACTGAACGGGCCGGCCTGCGCCGGCCACGGCCGGCAGGCCGCCGCGAACGGCCGCGCGCCGCGGCGGGCAGGCCCGCGAATGTTAGAATCGCGGGATCCCTCGGCGGCGCACGCCGCTCAATCTCCCTTCGAAGAATCGCCATGACGTCCCAACTGCACAAAAAGGGCGAGGCCTGGTCGGCCCGCTTCTCGGAACCGATGTCGGAGCTGGTCAAGCGCTACACGTCGTCGGTATTTTTCGACAAGCGCCTCGCGCTCGTCGACATCGCCGGCTCGCTCGCACACGCGAACATGCTCGCCGCGCAGAAGATCATCAGCGCCGACGACCTCGCCGCGATCGAACGCGGGATGGCGCAGATCAAGGGTGAAATCGAGCGCGGCGAATTCGAATGGCAGCTCGACCTGGAAGACGTCCACCTGAACATCGAAGCGCGCCTGACCGCGCTGATCGGCGACGCCGGCAAGCGCCTGCACACGGGCCGCTCGCGTAACGACCAGGTCGCGACCGACATCCGCCTGTGGCTGCGCGGCGAGATCGACCGCATCGGCGGCCTGCTGAGCGACCTGCGCGGCGCGCTGCTCGACCTCGCGGAACAGAACGCCGACACGATCATGCCGGGCTTCACGCACCTGCAGGTCGCGCAGCCCGTCACGTTCGGCCACCACCTGCTCGCGTACGTCGAGATGTTCTCGCGCGACGCGGAGCGTATGCGCGACTGCCGCACCCGCGTGAACCGCCTGCCGCTCGGCGCGGCCGCGCTCGCCGGTACGAGCTACCCGATCGATCGTCACGCCGTGGCGAAGACGCTCGGCTTCGACGGCATCTGCGCGAACTCGCTCGACGCGGTGTCCGATCGCGACTTCGCGATCGAATTCACGGCCGCCTCCGCGCTCGTGATGACGCACGTGTCGCGCTTCTCCGAAGAACTCGTGCTGTGGATGAGCCCGCGTGTCGGCTTCATCGACATCGCCGACCGCTTCTGCACCGGCAGCTCGATCATGCCGCAGAAGAAGAACCCGGACGTGCCTGAACTCGCACGCGGCAAGACGGGCCGCGTGAACGGCCACCTGATGGCGCTGCTGACGCTGATGAAGGGCCAGCCGCTCGCGTACAACAAGGACAACCAGGAAGACAAGGAACCGCTGTTCGACACGGTCGACACCGTCGCCGACACGCTGCGGATCTTTGCCGAGATGGTTGCCGGCATCACCGTGAAGCCGGACGCGATGCGCGCGGCCGCGCTGCAGGGCTTCTCGACCGCCACCGACCTCGCCGACTACCTCGTGAAGCGCGGCCTGCCGTTCCGCGATGCGCACGAAGCCGTCGCGCACGCCGTGAAGATCTGCGACGACCGCGGCATCGACCTGGCCGACCTGACGCTCGACGAGATGAAGCAGGAGCTGCCGAACGTCGCGCACCTGATCGGCGAAGACGTGTTCGGCTACCTGACGCTCGAGGGTTCGGTCGCCAGCCGCAACCACCCGGGCGGCACCGCGCCCGACCAGGTGCGTGCGGCGGTCAAGGCTGCGCGCGCCGCGCTCGGCCAGTAAGCCCGCTGTTCCGGACGGACGCCTTCGGCGTCCGTTTTTCATTCGGGCGGCCGTCGCGCCGCCCGTCGCCTTCCCTGCTTCCCGAATGCCGCCGATGACCTTTTCCGCCGCGCTCTTCGACATGGATGGCCTGCTCGTCGATTCCGAGCGAACCATCATGAATACGTGGATCGACGTGTCGAACGCACACGGCGTGACGCTGACCACCACCGACTACCTGCAGATCGTCGGCCGCTCGTTCGCCGAGGGCCAGGTCATCCTGGCGCGGCTGATCGGCAACCCCGATACGTTCGACGTGGTGCGCACCCGCGTGCGCGAGCAGCTCGCGGCGCCCGAACCGCATCCGAAGTTTCCGCTGAAACCCGGCGCGTTCGCGCTGCTCGACGCACTCGCGCAGGCCGGCATTCCGTGCGCGGTCGCGTCGTCGTCCGCGTGCGACGTGATCCGCGCACGGCTCGACGCGGTCGGCGTGCTGCCGTTCTTCCGCGCGATCGCCGGCGGTGACGAAGTCGCGCGCGGCAAGCCCGACCCGGCGGTCTACCGGCTCGCGGCCGAACGCCTCGGCGTGCCGGCACACGCATGCGTCGCATTCGAAGACAGCGACTTCGGCGCGCAGTCGGCCGCCGGTGCCGGCGCGTCGGTCGTCACCGTGCCCGACCTGAAGGCGCCGACGCCCGAAATCGTCGCGCTGAGCCTGCATGTGCTCGCGTCGCTCGACGATGCGGTCGCGCTCGTGCCGTCGTGGTTCGGCGGGCACGATACGCAGCGGCCCGCGTAGATCGCCTGCGGCTCAATGCAAAACGGGCACCCGAGGGTGCCCGTTTTGCCGTATCGCCGTACAACCGGCGTCGCGCTTGCGCTTATTGGTTGCCGGCCGTTTCCGACAGCCGCTTCATCGTCGCGATGCGCGCGCCGATCAGGTCGACGCGGCCCTCTTCGCCGACGAGCGGCGCCGTCGCATCGCGGAACCCGACCCACGCGCGCTGCGCGCGGACGAGCGTCGCGGCCGAATGCGCGGGCATCTTGCGGCGCAGCTTCTGGTAATAGCGGTTCAGGTCGAACAGCGCGTGCTCGCATGCGGCGTCCTGTTCGCACGGCCGCACGCGGCGCACGGCCGGATCGCGCGGTGCGTTCGCCGGCTTGCCGTTCGGTTTGGCCGCGCTCGGGGCATCGCTCGCCCTGCCCTGCGCGCCGCTCGTCGCCGCGACCGGCACGG
>NZ_JAAGPM010000280.1:0-3508 GCF_017104865.1 Burkholderia sp. Ac-20349 | reverse complement strand
TGTTTTTCAGCGCGATCTCGATCAGCCGCTGCAGGCGCGGATCGACGAAGAACTCGCGCCAGCCGATGGCGGTCGCGGCCTGGCCGTTCGCGCTGCGCGCGCCGGCCGCACCCGGCTGCGTCGCGTAGACGCCACCGGCCGGGTACGCCTGCGCGACGGGTGCATCGGGCCGCTTGTAATGCGGCGCCATCGTGCAGCCCGTGGCGAAGAGCGCGGCGGCCAGTGCGACCGCGGTTGCAGTCAAAGCGTGTTTTTGCATCATCACTGTCCCTTGTTGCCTTCGTCGCCGTTGCCCGGCTTCTCTTCGTGGTGCGAGTGCTCCTGAGCCAGGCGCAGCGCCTCGTCGACGTCTTCCTTCTCGCCGCTGAAGATCGCGCGGATCTTCACGAAGAACATCGGGATCATGAAGATCGCGAGGAACGTCGCCGTGATCATCCCGCCGATCACGCCCGTACCGATCGCGTGCTGGCTGGCCGAACCCGCGCCGTTGCTGATCGCGAGCGGCATCACACCGAGAATGAACGCGAGCGACGTCATCAGGATCGGACGCAGCCGCAGGCGCGCTGCTTCCAGCGCGGCCTCGATCGGCCCCATCTTCTCCGTCATCTGCAGTTCGCGCGCGAACTCCACGATCAGAATCGCGTTCTTCGCGGACAAGCCCACGGTGGTCAGCAGGCCGACCTGGAAGAACACGTCGTTCTCGAGGCCGCGCATCGTTGCCGCCAGCAGTGCACCGATCACGCCGAGCGGCACCACCATGATCACCGAGAACGGGATCGACCAGCTTTCATACAGCGCCGCGAGACACAGGAACACGACGAGGATCGAGATCGCGTACAGGATCGGCGCCTGCGAACCGGACTGGATTTCCTGGAACGACAGGCCGGTCCACGAATAGCCGATACCGACCGGCAGCTTCTTCGCGAGCCCTTCCATCGCGGCCATCGCCTGACCGGTCGACTTGCCCGGTGCGGCCTGACCCTGGATTTCCATCGCCGACACACCGTTGTAGCGCTCGAGCTTCGGCGAACCGTACGTCCAGTGACCGGTCGCGAACGAGCTGAACGGCACCATCCCGCCCGACCCGTTGCGCACGTACCAGATGTTCAGGTCTTCCGGCGTCATCCGGAACGGTGCGTCTGCCTGCACGTAGACCTTCTTGATCCGGCCGTCGGTATCCAGGAAGTTGTTCACGTACTTCGACGCCCATGCGATCGAGAACGTCTGGTCGATCGCATCCGCCGTCACGCCGAGCGCGTTCGCCTTCTCGCGATCGATGTCGACCTTGTACTGCGGCGTATCGTTCAGGCCGTTCGGACGCACGCCCTGCAGCGTCGGATCCTTCGAGGCCATCCCGAGCAGCTGGTTACGCGCGGCCATCAGTGCATCGTGGCCGAGACCCGCGTTGTCCGTCAGCTCGAAGTCGAAGCCGGCAGCCGTCCCGAGTTCAGGAATCGACGGCGGGTTGAACGGGATCACGATCGCGTCCTTGTAGCCCGCGTAGCGCCCGAACATCCGGCCGATCAGCGCCTGCACCTTCTGGTTCGCATGCTGACGCTGCGAGTAGTCCTTCAGGCGCACGAACACGAGACCGGAGTTCTGGCCGCGGCCCGCGAAGCTGAAGCCGTTGACCGTGAACGCCGATTCGACGATTTCCTTCTCGTCCTTCAGCAGGTAGTCGGAAATGTTCGCGAGCGTCTTCGCGGTCGTTTCCTGCGTCGAGCCCGACGGCGTCTGCACGATCACGAACATCAGGCCCTGGTCTTCATCCGGCAGGAACGACTTCGGCAGGCGCACGAACAACAGGCCGACCGCGACGATCACGACCAGGTAGATGATGAGCCAGCGGCCCGACCGCTTGATCACGTGGTGCACGCCGACGTGGTACTTGTCGCGGCTGTTGTTGAACGTGCGGTTGAACCAGCCGAAGAAGCCCTTCTTCTCTTCGTGATGCCCTTGCGGGATCGGCTTGAGGATCGTCGCGCACAGTGCCGGCGTCAGAATCAACGCGACCAGCACCGACAGCACCATCGCCGACACGATCGTCAGCGAGAACTGACGATAGATCGCGCCGACCGACCCGCCGGAGAACGCCACCGGCACGAACACCGCCGACAGCACGAGCGCCACGCCGACGAGTGCGCCGGTGATCTGGCCCATCGCCTTGCGGGTCGCCTCCTTCGGTGACAGGCCCTCTTCCGCCATCACCCGCTCGACGTTCTCCACCACCACGATCGCATCGTCGACCAGCAGGCCGATCGCGAGCACGAGGCCGAACATCGACAGCGTGTTGATCGAGAAGCCCACCATCGACATGATCGCGAACGTGCCGAGCAACACGACCGGCACCGCGATCGTCGGGATGATCGTCGCCCGCAGGTTCTGCAGGAACAGATACATCACGAGGAACACCAGCACGATACCTTCGAGCAGCGTCTTGACCACTTCCTCGATCGACAGCTTCACGAACGGCGTCGTGTCGTACGGGTACTTCACGACGAGGCCGTGCGGGAAGAACGGTGCCAGTTCGTCGATCTTCGCGCGCACGGCCTTCGCGGTTGCGAGCGCGTTCGCGTTGGTGGCGAGCTGGATACCGAGTGCCGCGGTCGGCTGACCGTTGTACTTCGTGTCGAAGTTGTAGTTTTCGCCGCCGAGTTCGATCTTCGCGACATCCTTCAGGCGAACCTGCGAACCGTCCTGGTTAACCTTCAGCAGGATGTTGCCGAACTGCTCGGGCGTCTGCAGCAGCGTCGATTCGGTGATCGTCGCCTGCAGCATGGTGCCCGGCGTGGCCGGCGTGCCGCCGATCTGGCCGCCTGCGATCTGCACGTTCTGTGCGGCGATCGCGGTCGACACGTCGACCGGCGTGAGGCCGTAGTTCGTCAGGCGGTTCGAATCGAGCCAGACCCGCATCGCGTACTGCGAGCCGAACAGCGTGACGGTACCGACGCCGTTCAACCGGCTGATCGGATCCTTCACGTGCGACGCCACGAAGTTCGCGAGGTCGTACTTGTTCATGCTGCCGTCTTCGGAGTTGAAGGCGAGCACCAGCAAGAAGCTGCTGCTCGACTTCGTCACCGAAAGACCGAGCTGCTGCACGACCTGCGGCAGAATCGGCGTCGCGAGCGACAGCTTGTTCTGCACCTGAACCTGCGCGATGTCGGCGTTGGTACCCGGCGCGAAGGTCAGCGTGATCGTCGCGTTGCCCGAGTCATCGCTGGTCGACGACATGTACAGGAAGTTGTCGAGACCGCTCATCTGCTGCTCGATCACCTGCGTCACCGTGTCTTCCACCGTCTTCGCGGAAGCGCCCGGGTAGTTCGCGGTGATCTGGATCGATGGCGGCGCGATCGTCGGATACTGCGAGATCGGCACCGAGGGGATGGTCTTCGACGGGTTGTAGCCCAGCGCGGACAGCATCGTCGACGCCAGCCCGGTCGTTGCCGCGATGTCGCTCCAGCCGACATCGGCCATTCGCACGTTTCTGCAGGTCGCCGGCTCGGCCGCG
>NZ_JAAGPM010000279.1:0-3616 GCF_017104865.1 Burkholderia sp. Ac-20349 | reverse complement strand
CTTCCGATCTCCGCCGCGCAAGCGCATCAGCCGTCCCAGCACGCGCACGCCGACCACGCACCGCAGGCCGCCGCGCATCACGACGACAAGCGCGCACGCCCGGCCGCCGCGGCCGCAGCGGGCGCCGAAGGCAGCTCGATCCGCGTCGGCGTCGAGAAGGTCGACCAGCTGATCAACCTGGTCGGCGAGCTCGTGATCACGCAGGCGATGCTCGCGGAAACCGCGAGCGCGTTCGATCCGGCGCTGCACGACCGCCTGTTCAACGGAATGGCGCAGCTCGAGCGCAACGCGCGCGACCTGCAGGAAGCCGTGATGTCGATCCGCATGATGCCGATGGACTACGTGTTCAGCCGCTTCCCGCGGCTGGTGCGCGACCTCGCCGGCAAGCTCGGCAAGCAGGTCGAGCTGGTGACGTTCGGCCAGGCGACCGAGCTCGACAAGAGCCTGATCGAACGGATCATCGATCCGCTGACCCACCTCGTGCGCAACAGCCTCGACCACGGGATCGAGACCGTCGACAAGCGGGTCGCCGCCGGCAAGGACGCGGTCGGCCAGCTGGTGCTGTCGGCCGCGCATCACGGCGGCAACATCGTGATCGAGGTGAGCGACGACGGCGCGGGCCTGAACCGCGAGCGGATCCTCGCGAAAGCCGCGAAACAGGGCATGCAGGTGTCCGACACCATCAGCGACGACGAAGTCTGGCAGCTGATCTTCGCGCCGGGCTTCTCGACCGCCGAGACGGTGACCGACGTGTCGGGCCGCGGCGTCGGGATGGACGTCGTGAAGCGCAACATCCAGTCGATGGGCGGCCACGTCGAGATCTCGTCGCTGGCCGGCCGCGGCACGACCACGCGGATCGTGCTGCCGCTCACGCTGGCGATCCTCGACGGGATGTCGGTGAAGGTCGGCAACGAGATCTTCATCCTGCCGCTGAACTTCGTGATGGAGTCGCTGCAACCGTCGAACGACGACATCTACACGGTCGGCAACGGCGAGCGCGTGGTGCGCGTGCGCGGCGAATACCTGCCGCTCGTTGCGCTGCACGAGGTGTTCTCGGTCGAGGACGCGCGCACCGACCCGACGCAAGGGATCGTCACGATCATGGAAACCGAGGGGCGCCGCTTCGCGATGCTGATCGACGAGCTGGTCGGCCAGCAGCAGGTGGTCGTGAAGAACCTCGAAACCAACTACCGCAAGGTGCACGGCATCTCGGCGGCGACCATCCTCGGCGACGGCAGCGTCGCGCTGATCGTCGACGTCGCGGCGCTGAACCGCGAAACCCGTGCGACGCACGGCGCCCGTGCCGGCGCCGAGCTCGCGATGTTCTGATGTCTCTCGCCATTCAACCGATTGGGGGCAAACGTGGCTGCTGAAGTCCAAATGATCAATCCGGCCGCGGCGAACGCGGCAACGAGCCGCCGCGACGCGGAGCAAGGCGACGCGACGGGCCAGGAATTCCTCGTGTTCACGCTCGGCGACGAGGAATACGGGATCGACATCCTGAAAGTGCAGGAAATCCGCGGCTACGACAGCGTCACGCGCATCGCGAACGCGCCGGAATTCATCAAGGGCGTGATCAACCTGCGCGGGATCATCGTGCCGATCGTCGACATGCGGATCAAGTTCCATCTCGGCCGCGTCGAGTACGACCACCAGACCGTCGTGATCATCCTGAACGTCGCGCATCGCGTGGTCGGGATGGTGGTGGACGGCGTGTCGGACGTGCTGACGCTGCAGACCGACCAGATCATGCCGGCGCCGGAGTTCGGCGCGACGCTGACGACCGAGTACCTGACGGGCCTCGGCACGGTCGACGGCCGGATGCTGATCCTGATGGACATCGAGAAGCTGATGTCGAGCCGTGAAATGGCGCTGATCGAGACGCTCGGCGGGTAAGCGCGTCGCGCGCGCAGGAATTTCGGGAGAATCTGCAATGTTGCATAACTGGTCGATCCGCACGACGCTCACGGCGGTCGGACTCATCCTCGCGGTGCTGGCCGCAGCCGTTGGCGGGCTCGGCCTGGTCGCGCTGAATCACGCGAGCCGCTCGCTCGACGAGATCGCGCACGTCGACCTGCCGGCACTCCATACGCTCGACGACACGTCGTCGTACCTGCTGCGCGCGCGCGTGTCGCTCGACCGCTTCCGTTCGCTGACGGAAGGCGGCAACACGGCCGAAGCGGCCAAGGTGCTCGATCGCGCGCAGGAGCTGTATGCGAAGTCGAACCAGAACTGGCAGGCGTTCCAGTCGACGCCGAAGCTCGGCATCGAGCAGGCGCTCGTCGACGACCTGACCACCCGCTACACGACGATCGTGAAGGAAGGCGTCGAGCCCGAGTTCGCGGCCGCGCGCGCGGGCGACATGGCCGCGTACCACGCGGTCGCCGATACCAAGATCAGCCCGATGTTCGTCGCGTACGACCAGGCTGCGTCGGCCGTGATCGCGTCGCTGCAGAAGCGCGCGGAAGATCGCCAGGCCACGACGCAATCGCAGATCTCGCTGATGATCGGGCTGATCGCGGCCGGCATCGCGATCGCGTTCGTCGTCGTGGTCGCGATTCGTTTCGCGCTGCGCGGGCTGATCGTGAAGCCGCTCGAGGACGCGATCGCGCACTTCGAGCGCATCGCCGGCGGCGACCTCACGCAGCCGGTGAACGTGTTCAGCACGAACGAGATCGGCCGCCTGTTCGGCGGCATCAAGCGGATGCAGGACGCCGTCACGACGATGGTGCAGGCCGTGCATCGCGGCACCGAATCGATCGACGTCGGCGCGCGCGAGATCGCGACCGGCAACATCGACCTGTCGCAGCGTACCGAGGAGCAGGCCGCGTCGCTGCAGGAAACCGCGTCGAGCATGGAGCAGCTGACGGGCACCGTGCGCCAGAACGCGGAGAACGCGCGCCAGGCCAGCCAGCTCGCGGTCAACGCGTCGGACATCGCGACGCAGGGCGGCGACGTGGTCGGCCAGGTCGTGGCGACGATGCAGGACATCGCGGGGAGCTCGGGCAAGGTCGTCGACATCATCGGCACGATCGAAGGCATCGCGTTCCAGACCAACATCCTCGCGCTGAACGCGGCGGTCGAAGCCGCCCGCGCGGGCGAACAGGGCCGCGGCTTCGCGGTGGTCGCGGGCGAGGTGCGCTCGCTCGCGCAGCGCAGCGCGAGCGCCGCGAAGGAAATCAAGCAGCTGATCGGCGATTCGGTCGAGAAGGTCGAAAGCGGGTCGGCGCTCGTGTCGCGCGCCGGCTCGACGATGGACGAGATCGTGCAGGCCGTGCGCCGCGTGACCGACATCATGGGCGAGATCAGCGCCGCGTCGGACGAGCAGTCGACCGGCATCGAGCAGGTCAACCGCGCGGTCGGCCAGATGGATTCGGTCACGCAGCAGAACGCGGCGCTCGTCGAGCAGGCCGCGGCCGCGGCTGCGTCGCTCGAGGAGCAGACGCGCCAGATGAAGGCGATCGTGTCGGGCTGGCACGTGGCGGGCGGCATCGAGAGTGTGCCGTCGCTCGCCTTGACGATCTGTCCGCCGTAGTAGTTCTGATGATCGGCGTTCGCAGTCGTCGGAACGAAGTATGCGCCGCTCGCTCCCGGGAAGCCAATCGACGCCACACCG
>NZ_JAAGPM010000278.1:0-3628 GCF_017104865.1 Burkholderia sp. Ac-20349 | reverse complement strand
GAGCGCGGCGAGCCGGCCGCCGCCGCGCTGCTGCTGATCTCGCCCGTGACCGATCCGGCGCTCGGGGGCGCGACGCTGGCTTCGCGCCGCCACGACGATCCGATGATTCGCCGCGGCTGGCTCGAGCAGGGGCTGCGCTGGTATCACGGCGCCGGTTCGGTCGCGGCCCGCGGCCCGCTCGACACCGACCTGCGCGGTTTGCCGCCGATGCTCGTCCAGGCCGGCGACCAGGAGGTGCTGCTGTCGGATGCGCAGCGGCTGGCCCGTCATGCGCAGGCCTGTGGCGTGCCGTGCAAGCTGGAGATTCATGCGGCACGCTGGCATGTGTTTCATCTGCAGGCGTTTTACCTGCGCTCGGCGCGGGATGCGTTGCGGACGCTGGCGGGGTTTGCGGCGGAGCGGGTGGCGGAGACGGCGTGACGATGACGCAGTCATGCGCCGCGATCGGGGCCGTGGTTCGCGGCGTCCCCGATCGGGCACACGGCGCATGCGCCGTCACCGGGCCCGCTTGCCGCGAAGCGACGCCGTCTTGCGAAAACCAGCCGTTTATTTTTTTCTGTCGCATGCGGCCGTCATGATTTCCCGCAAGCCCCGGCGCGCCGCCGGGGTTCCCCCACCCTCGCGGAGACATCATGAAAAGAAGGCACACCCTCAACACGCTGGCACTGCTCTGTTGCGTCGGCATCCAGTGCGCGACTTCGGCGTTCGCCGACGAGCCGAAGAAGGTCGCGTTCGTCGACACCGGCAACACCGGGCGTAGCGTGATGGCCGAAGCGATCGCCGGCCAGTTGATCGCGCAGCGCCACGCGCACATCGCGGTGATTTCACGCGCGGTCGACGAAGATCCGTATGACGAAAAGCCGGAAGAAAACGGCGTAATCCTGATGAAGCGCCGCGGCATCGACACGTCCGCGCACCGTTCGGTGCAGTTGAACGCGAACGACATCAAGCATTCCGACGTGATCCTGACGATGACCGACAAACACAAGGAGAAGGTGCTCGCGCTCTATCCGTCGGCCGCCGGCAAGGTGTTCACGCTCGCCGAGTATGCGTCCGGGAAGCACGTCGACGTGCCCGACGCGTGGGGCAAGCCGATCGACTTCTACGAATCGGTCACCGCGCAGCTCGACACGTACATCCCGGCCGCGCTCGACAAGGTCGCGACGGCCGCGCCGGCGAAGCAGTAATGTCAGGAGGCCTGTCGGCGCGCCGGCGCCGACAGGTTTGTTGTTCACGTCGTCCCCCCATGCACCCCACCCATCGCACGCGCCCGTCACCGGGCCATTGACTTTGGCCATCCGGCCGAATCGTCACCCTACGCACCGGATGAAAGAATGATCGTCGTCCGGAAAGCCGGCTTCACCGCCTGACATCCCGCACTTCGAAGGCACCGCATGCGCAGCAACGTGCATGCGGTGTTGTGTGTCGCCCCGACTCCGCAATGCGCGCACGCCCTCGCGCACACCACCCGGCAGTTCGCACGACCACCTCATTTACCCTTCTCTTATTTGTAGCTTATAAGTTACAATGCTATCCAAGTTCGAACTTCTTCGCTACCAGCGCGACGACGGTCGCAAGCCCTTCACCGAATGGTTGAACGCCGTGCGCGACAAGGTTGCACAGGCACGGATTCGCGAACGCCTGCGCCGCGTGCAGACAGGCAACTTCGGCGATTGCGAGCCTGTCGGCGAAGGCGTGATCGAACTGCGCGTCCACGTCGGCGCCGGCTATCGCGTGTATTTCGGGCGGTACGGTGGCGCACTGGTGCTGTTGCTTTCAGGTGGCGACAAAAGCAGTCAACCCGACGACATCAGGCGCGCAAAGGAACACTGGTCGAACTGGAAACGGAGGCAAACATGACCAAGCTCAAAGGTGCGGTGTCGCACCACGACGCGGAAGTCGCCGAACTCGGCGCCGACCGCGAACTCGCGGTGGCCTATCTGCGCGTCGCGATGGAGTCGCTCGACGATCCCGACAACCGTGCGGCCGGCCTGCTCGCGCTGCGCACGGTCGCTGAAGCGTACGGCGGGCTCGGCGCCGTCGCGGCCGAAGCCGGCATCAGCCGCGAATCGCTGTATCGCACCCTCTCCCCCAACGGCAACCCGACGCTGAAAACCCTGCTCGCGGTACTCAAGACCGTCGGCCTGCGCCTGTCCGTCGTCCCCGCGCAGCCGGCGCACGCGTAAGCGGCACCGCACCCGCTCACGGCCGAACCATCCACACCAGCAGCATCTCCGCCGGCGCGGCCGTCATCCCCGCCGGCGGATGCTCGATCGTCGGCTCGACCGCCAGCGCTTTCGCAAGCGTCGCCGCATCGTCGATCGTCGTCGTGCGCACGATCGTCATCAGCCGCGCGGGCCGGTGCAGCGTCTCGCGGTACAGCGCGCCGTACCACAGCGGCCGCATGCCGAGCGCGTCCTGCAACACGTACGGATAACGCCACAGCCGCAGCACGAGCCGGCTTTCCGGCTGGCCCGGATCGATGCGCACGAACACGCGGCGCGTGCTTTCGCCGTGCGTGTAGCGCGGCAGCACGGGCAGCGTGTCGGCCGGCGCCTGCGGCAACAACCAGCGCAGCGCGGTGGCCGGCGACCACGGCGTCGCGCGCTGCCAGCCGGCCTGCGCGAGATGCCGGTCGAGCGTGTCCGACGTCGCGCTCCATTGCAGCGGCAGGTACTCTTCGCGGTCGCCGCCGATCTCGGTACGCCGCACCGGCACGCGCTGCCACCCGCCGCGCAGCCACTGGTCGACCGTCATCGCGACCACGTCGCCGACATGCGGGCGCGCCGCGCGGTCGAGCTGCCATTGCGCGGGAACCGTCCATACGCCAGCCGTCGCGAGCACCACGGTCACCGCGATGAGCGCGCCCCTCGGCTGCACATGCTCGCGCACGCGCCAGTACGCATACGCGCCGGCGAGCAGCGCGAACCACGCCAGCCCGAGGGTCCAGCCACCCAGCAGGCCCGACAGCCACGTGTCGCCGACATACAGCCGCGCGAAGCCGCCGAGCACGATCCACAGCACCACCGCCGTCACGACCGGGATCCGCCACAGCGCGGGCCGGTCGCGCGTCAGCACCCAGCCGAGGCCGCTGCTCGCGAGAATCGCGAACGCGGCTTCCGCATCGGGCAGCGGCACGTGCAGCGCGCCGGGCGGCAGGCTCGCGGGCGTCGCGCCGGGCACGCCCGCGCCGAATACCGGCACGAGCACGACGGCAACGCCCACCGTCACGAGCCACCACGCGGCCGTCAGCCAGCAGCGATGGATCATCAGCCAGACGAGAAACGCGGCCGCGACGATCAGCCCCGTATCGTGCCCGTGCAGCACGGCCAGCGCGCGCATCGTCGCGTCCACCGGCGGCGTGCGCAGGTTCTGCAGGAACGCATACAGCGCGATGTCCGCGTGCATCAGCGGATCGTTCGCGACGACATCCTGCACGAGGCCCGCGAACAGCCATACGCAGCCGATGAACAGCAGCGCGAGCACGGGCACCGCGCCCGGCAGCCCGTTCTGGCGGCCGAGCGATACATCCGCGTCCGGCATGTCGGATTGACCGTAGCCGAGCAGGTCGTAGAAGAACACGCGATGACGCCGCGCGAGCCACGGCGCGATCCGGCGCCACACCTGC
>NZ_JAAGPM010000277.1:0-3637 GCF_017104865.1 Burkholderia sp. Ac-20349 | reverse complement strand
AGCCGCACACGCAACCGCCACCGCGGCCCGGCTCGCGGACCGCAGCGACGCGATCGAGGAAAACCTCGCGCTCTGCCGCGTGTCGGCCGAGTGCGCGGAGCAGGCGAACGCGGCCGCCGTCGCCGCCGAACTGTCGATGACGCGCGCCGACGCCATGCGTGCCGACGCGACGCGCTGGCATACCGAAGCGCTGGGCCTGTCGGATGCCATGCGGCGCGCGCTCGACGAGCAGCGCGCGTTGATCGACGCGATCGCGCCGACCGCGCTGGCGGCGACGCGCGATATCGACGACATCCGCGCGCATGAGCACCGTCTGGATGGGCAGCTGCAGGCATCCGGCGACCTGCTCGGCGCGGCGGACCGGTTTCTCGACGAAAAAGCCGGCCAGCTCCGCGAGCTCGCGGCCGGCCTGGGAGCATGACGATGAAGGCACTCGAAGAACAGGCCTGGACCTACGTCGCGATGAGCCGCGACCTGATCGACACGGCGGCCGCCGCGGCGGCCGGCTGGCGCGACGACGCCGGCGCCATCGCCTACGCGCGCTATCTCGACCCGCTCGAAAGCCAGCGTGACGCGTCGGTGTCGCAGCTCTGGCAGCTCGACGCAAGCGCCACGCATGCGCAGCAGTTGCTTGCCGACGTGCACGACAAGCTCGACCAGCAGCAGCAGGCGCATTTCCGGCTCGCGGACGACGCGTACCGCCTCGACGTCGCGGAGCGCAAATGGATGCACGCGCGCGAACTGTCGAACCAGCACGTCGATGCCGCCCACGCATCGATGACGGCGAGCGACGAAGCGGTCGCCCGCGCGGCCGCCTGCCTCGGCCGCCTCAAGCTCATCTGAACCGACATCCGACGAAATACCAGGGAATCGACATGGCGCAGGATTCGCAAAACACCCAACCCACTCCCGGCTCGACCTTCATGCTGCCGCCCGGCGCGAACGACGCGCTCGGCCGGCTGGCAGATGTCCAGAACCTGCGGCAGCGGGTCGACAAATGGTGGCAGGAAACGGCGGCGCCGACGCTCGGCCTGAAGCCGGACGACGCGGCGCAACCCGACGGAAGTCCGCACGCAGCCGTCGAAAGCTGGCGCGACCAGATCGACGGCGGCTGGCGCGACGCCAACGCATTGATCAAGTCTGCCCAGGTGGAGCAGCAACGCGCGGGGATGGTCGCGCAAGGTAACGGCGCCGTCGCCGAGATGCTGTCGCGACGCCTCGCGGAACAGCGCGGCCGGCGGATCACGCTCGCGATCGTGGCAGGCGTCATCGTGATCCTGTTCCTGGCGCTGGGCGTACGCAATGCGCCGGCGATGTTCCGCGCGACGCAGCGCACGGGCGCCGCGCCGGCCTGGATGGCGGGGCTCACGCCGAAAAGCGCCGGCTTCGACAAGCTGCCGGCGCCGGCCTACGTGTGGAAAGGAGCAATGAGCGTCGCGAACGCCCAGCGTGCCGCGTATGCGCGCAACTACGTCGATGCGTATGCGCAGTTCCATGCGCTTGCGCGGATCGGCGACGATACGGGCTTCGCGTGGGCAGGCTGGCTGCTGCTGAACAACCAGGGCGTGCCCGGTCAGCAGGCTGCGGCCGTCGACGCGCTGCAGACGCGTTATGGCGAAACGCACGACCGGCATCTCGAATGGCCGCTCGGCCAGGCGAACGTACTCGGGCTGGGCGGCCTGCCGGTCGACCGGTCGAGCGGCCAGCGCATGCTGCGCGACGCGGCCAATCTGCCGTTCCCGCCGGCCATGCTGACGCTGGCGCTGTGCGCGGCCCACTCGCATGTGTGCGTCGCGACCGATTCCGACGTCTACCGCCTGATCAGCAGCGCCGCGGCCGACAACGATACGCTGGCGATGGCCGTCTCGGGACGGGCAATGCTGCTGGGCCAGCGGCCGTTCCACCGCAATCGCGGCGAAGGCACGCAGTTGCTCCAGATGGCAGCCGCGCAGGGGAACGCGTTCGCACGTGAAACCTGCGCCGCGAACAACCTGCGATGCTGAACGCCGTCTTCGCGCGCTTCGTGCGAGACGCCGCGCGGTACGTCGCGGCGGCGCTCGCGCTCGTCGTGCTGGCGGGCATCGCGCCGGCGCGTGCCGCGGATGCGCCGCGCGTCGCGCTCGTGATCGGCAACGCGACCTACCGCGGCACCGACCGGCTCGAAGCGCCGACCGGCGACGCCGAACTCGTCGCACGTGCGCTGCGCGGCATCGGCTTCCAGGTCACGCTCGAGCAGAACCGGTCGCGCGCGCAGTTGCTCGCCGATCTCGATGCCTTCGGCCAGCGGGCGGCGGGCGCATCGATCGCGCTGGTCTATTACGCCGGGCACGGCTTCGAAGCCGGCGGAGAAAACTACCTGATTCCGGTCGACCTGCCGGTCGGCGTCGGCCAGGTGTCGCAAGGCGACCTGCAGCGCTACGCGGTGCCGCTGCGCTATATCCAGAGTTCGGTCAGCCGCGGCGACCCGCGCGCGCTGCTGATCCTGCTCGACGCGTGCCGCAGCTCGGCGACCCGCGGCGCGACCGGCGCGTCGATGACGGCGGTGCGCGCGCCGCATGGCACGCTCGTCGCGTTCGCGACGCAACCTGGCGGCGTCGCGCTCGACAGCTTTGCGCTCGGTTCGGTCCGGCACAACCACAGCCCGTTCGCGTATTACCTCAGCCAGGAGCTGGCGAGTGCCGGCGACATCACGACGATCCTGCGCAACACGCAAGTGGCGGTGGCCGTCGCGACCGAAGACGCGCAGCGCCCGTGGTACAACAGCGGCCTGATCGGCACGCTGCGGCTGTCCGACACCGCGGCGCCCGCTGCGCAGGCGAGCGTGCGGCAACGCGCGCCGCTCACGCAGCCCGGCCGTGGTGCGCCGGCAGGCGAAGCGCCGCTCGCGGACAACGCCGCCGGCGCCGGCGATGCCCCGCTCGACGCCCCGCTCCTCGACAACGATCCGATGGCCGTCGATGAGCGCGCGCTCGCGCGCAAATGGCGCGCCGAAACGCTGCGGTTGCAGGCGCTGGTGATCCAGATGGCGGTCAATCCGACCGTCGTCGCGCAGGTGCGGCGCGACGCCCGCAACGGCGACCTGTTCGCGATGACCGCGCTGGCGATGGCGCTCGTCGCCGTGCCGAACGGCACGCCGCCGCAGGAAGCGCAGATCCGGGTCGGCGAAGGGCTGATGTACATGAACGCGGCCGCCGACCGCAACTATCCGATGGCCGAAGCGATGCGGGCCGGCGTGCGGATGCTGACCGTCGCCTCGCCCGCGGACAGCGCCGCAGTCATCCGGGAGTTCCGGGCGGCGGTCGACCACGGCTTCGCGGAAAGCCTGCCGCGACTGCTGCAACTCCTCGCGGTGACGGGCGACGGCAACCTCGGCATGTACCTGGCCAAATACCGCCGCATCTACGGCCGCGACTACGACTTCTCCACGACGCCGGCGAGCGCCTCCCGATGACCGATCCGACCCGCTCCATCCCGCGCGACCGTTCCCGCGCGCCCGCCGCCGCCTTCGCGGCAGCCGCCGAATGGCTCGGGTCGCGCAGCGCGTTCGTCCTCCTGCTCCTGCTTCTCGAGGCCGGGCTGCTGCTCGGCGTCGCCCAGGTCGCCGCCGATCTGCGCGCCCAGCGCGCGCCCCAGGCCA
>NZ_JAAGPM010000276.1:0-3637 GCF_017104865.1 Burkholderia sp. Ac-20349 | reverse complement strand
CGCCCGGGTTCAGCCGCCCCACCCCGGCATCGCGGGCAGGCGCAGCGTACCGGCATCGTTGAAGTGCACGGTGCCGAGCACGCCGCCCGCGAGCCGGCCGCGCAGCGCATACGGCAGCTCGCCGTTCGCGGCCGCGCCGGGCAGGTTCCACGCCTGTCGCGCGGCGGCGAAGGCCGACACGGAAACCGGCACGTCGAGCACGGCCTCGCCGAAACGCGGCACGGTACCCGAGCGATCGCTGACGCCGCTCGCGAACGGCGTGCCGTTCAGGTCGAGCGCGACCGAGATGCCGTCGTATTCGATCGGCGCGTCGTTCGGGTTCTGCACGCGCAGCTTCAGGCTGAAACGCATCTCGAGGCCCTGCCCGACGAGCGGGTCGAGCCCGGCGACCGACACGCGCACGGGATCGCGCGTCAGCCCCGCGCAACCGCCGAGCAGGAGCACGGCGGCGAACAGCATCAGCACGGCGCGCAGCGGCGCGATACGGAACAGGGCTCGTGACATGGGAGGGCCTCCTCGCGGCAATCAGTAAGCGGATCGTCACCGCATTGTACCGAGCACCCCATACGCCGGGTTTCGTAGTTTTCGCAGCCACGCGAGATCGTTAATAGATTAAAACTACGAAAATACCAGTCAAACGGAAAGCGCATTAATGCTTTCCAGCATTCAATGAAGCACGCCGAATTCAATAGATGCAATTTCTAAATTTTTCGTTTCCTTTACCTAAAACCATCAAGTATATTTACGCATCCTTCGAGCAAGCCGACAAACCTTGAAGCCGCATGACGGTGATTTTACGGAATGGCGACACGCCTTCCTGCCATCCTGCGACCAGGCCCGGCCAGCCCCGTAGGTCGTCTGTTCAAGGAGATTGCGCGCCCGCACCGGGCGTGCGGCTCCGTGTCGTGCACGCGAAATCAATTCAGTACAACACGCGCCCGGCCATTTTGAACCGGCAAGTTAACCGACATCCGGAAATCCAGAGGGGGCAGTAAACCATGATTACCTTCACGTAGTCGGCCGCCGTCTTTTCGAATAATCCGTCATTGGCATTTTTATCGCTGTTGATTAACGGCGAGGGGATTGCTTTTGCCGGCGTTTTCGCAGCACTGAACGATTCTTTCAACAATCGAGGTTTCAGTCATGTCGATCGACATTCGCAAGATGCGTTATCTGCCGCTCGTCGCCGCACTCGCGCTCGCCGGGTGCGGCGGTGACGACGGCGGCCCGGGCTCGGCTTCCGCGCTCAGCTCCGCCGGCGCGCCGCAATCGGGCTCGTCGCCCACCGTCACCGCGCCGCCGAGCGCACCGCCGCCGGCCGCATCCAACGTCGACAAGAGCGTATCGCCTGTCGAGTTGCCGGACACCGTGGTGCCCGTGAACTACCGGCTGTGGTTCCGCCCGAACGAAGCGCTGAACGCGTTCGACGGCCGCGCCGACGTCGAGATCAAGGTGCTGAAGCCGGTCAACAACATCGTGATCGCCGGCCACCGGATCAAGTTCACGAACGGCCGCCTCACGCTGCAGCCGGGCAACATCCAGCTGATCGCGACGCCGCAGGACAAGGGCGACTACTATCAGCTGCGCCCCGTGAGCGGCTCGATCGCGCCGGGCAACTATTCGCTGCACATGGAGTGGTCGGGCATCATCAACTTCAAGTCGTATGACGATCCGGTCGCGAAGACGGGCGGCAGTTGTGGCGACGATCCGTATCCGGGCTGCTCGGCCGCGGAAGGCATCTTCCGCGTCGACCTGAAGGGCACCGACGGCAAGACGAGCGGCGCGATCCTGACGCAAGGCGAAACCAACCTGTCGCGCCAGTGGTTCCCGGGCTGGGACGAGCCGGCGTTCCGCCCGACCTATGAAGTGACGGCCGAAGTGCCGCAGAGCTGGCGTGTCGTGTCGAACGCGGCCGAGAAGCCGTCGACCAACGTCGGCGGCGGCTACAAGCTCGTGCAATTCGACAAGACCCCGCCGATGCCGTCGTACCTGCTGTTCTTCGGCGGCGGCCTGTTCGACACCTACGAGGACGACTTCACGAGCCCGCTGCCGGGCGGCAAGGGCGGCCTGCACCTGCGCGTGTTCACGCCGCCGGGCATGAGCGACTGGGCGAAGCCGGCGATGGACCGCACCAAGCAGGCGCTCGACTTCTACTATCGCTACACGGGCATTGCCCTGCCGCTCACGAAGTTCGACACGGTGGCCGCGAACGACGCGTTCAAGGCGCAGAAGGACCTGAACTTCGGCGGGATGGAGAACTGGGGGTCGATCCTCGAGTTCGCCGACGACATCCTGCCGCAGCCGGGCCAGCTGATGTCGCACTACGGTAACGAGGTGCTGACGCACGAAGTCGCGCACCAGTGGTTCGGCGATCTCGTCACGGCCGACTGGTGGGACAACGTGTGGCTCAACGAATCGTTCGCGACGTTCTTCGAGACGAAGACGACGATCCAGTTCTTCCCCAACGAGTTCAGCTGGCTCGACCAGGTGAAGAACAAGTACCGCGTGATCAATCGTGATATCGGCCCGAACGCGTTCCCGGTCGCGCCGAACTTCAACGGCTGGGCGTCGAACGACTTCGTGCTGAGCGCCAGCGCGTTCACGTACGACAAGGGCGGCCACGTGCTGAAGACGCTCGAGAACTATCTCGGCGAACAGACGCTGCGCAAGGGGCTGCAGCAGTACCTGGTCGACTACTCGTTCGGCAACGGCACGCCGAAGCGCCTGTGGGATGCGCTGTCGAAGGAAAGCGGCCAGGCAATCGGCCCGATCGGCGACAGCTACGTCCGCCAGACCGGCGTGCCGCTGATCTCGCTCGACACGCAGTGCGACCTGACGAAGAACCAGACGATCGTCACGCTGAAACAGCAGCCGTTCCCGAACAAGAACGCGTATCCGGGCCTGCAGTGGACGGTGCCGATCACGCTCGCGTACGGCCAGGGTCTCGCGAAACGCACGACGCTCGCGCTGAAGGATACGCAGACGCAAACGCGCGTCGACGGTTGCACGGGCGTGGTGGCCGACCCGAGCGGGCTCGACTACTACGTCGTGAACTACAGCGACGCGGCCTGGAGCGGGCTGCTCACGCAGATCAACCGCTCGACCGATCCGGTGCTGCTGTCGAACCTGCAGAGCGAGGCCGCGCTGCTCGTCGCGAACAACCTCGCGCCGGCTTCGCGCTCGACGTCGATCGGCTCGGTCGCTTCGCCGGCCGCGATGAAGCTGCGCCAGACGCCGACCTTCGACGGCATCGAGCCGGTGACGAAGGAACGCCCGGCACTGCACTACCAGGGCATCTTCAAGCCGCGCAAGGTAGTGACGCAGTAACGGTGCGCATCCGGCCGGTGCCGCGCAGCCTGCGGCTGCCGGCCGGCGTACCGGCTTCTCCGACCTTTGACGGGCCTCGCATGCGAGGCCCTTTTTTATGCCCGGCGTTTTTATGCCTGGCGCTCATCCGGCCCCGCAACGCGACACCCGCCCCCGCCGTCATGCCCACGCGGCATCCCACGCCGGCTGCGCGGGGTGTTGAAGCTGACGATTCTCACGATCGCGGTCGCGCAAGCGCTGGCATTCGCGTTCGAAAGCCTGCTGGTCATGACCGGTTTCGCGCCCGATGCCGCGACGGTGCTGCTGTTCC
>NZ_JAAGPM010000275.1:0-3659 GCF_017104865.1 Burkholderia sp. Ac-20349 | reverse complement strand
CACCTCGCGCGCATCGGCGCGAACCTGTCCGTGCTGTCGGACGAGCAGGCTTCGTACATCGGCGTCGCGAAGGAAGGCCCGTTCAAGCCGAACCACTACCGCTACTGATCCGATGCGCCGCTGCCGCTTCCGGTGCTGCCGCATCGGGCGCTGCGCCGGCGAGTGCTGCCGCTGCGTCGGCCGCGCAATAACAAGGAGTCCGTTTCATGGCCAAGTTCTTTATCGATCGCCCGATCTTTGCGTGGGTGATCGCGATCGTGCTGATGCTGGCCGGCGTCGCATCGATCTTCAAGATGCCGATCGCGCAGTATCCGACGATCGCACCGCCGACGATCCAGATCCAGGCGAACTATCCGGGCGCTTCCGCGAAGACGGTGGAAGACACGGTGACACAGGTGATCGAGCAGCAGATGAGCGGTCTCGACAACTTCCTGTACATGTCGTCGACCAGCGACGATTCGGGTAACGCGACGATTACGCTGACCTTCGCGCCGGGCACCAATCCGGACGTCGCGCAGGTGCAGGTGCAGAACAAGCTGTCGCTCGCGACGCCGAACCTGCCGCAGGTCGTGCAGCAGCTCGGCATGCAGGTCACGAAGTCGAGCAGCAACTGGCTGATGTGGTTCGCGTTCAACTCCGAGGACGGCAGCATGTCGAAGGAGGACCTGACGAACTACGTGGCGTCGCACGTGCTCGATCCGCTCAGCCGGGTGAACGGCGTCGGCCAGACGCTGTTGCTCGGTTCGCAGTTCTCGATGCGGATCTGGCTCGACCCCGTCAAGCTGACCAACTACAGCCTTACGCCGACCGACGTGACGGCCGCGATCACGCAACAGAACGTGCAGATCGCGGGCGGCCAGATCGGCGGCACGCCGGCGAAGCCGGGCACCATGCTGCAGGCGACGATCACCGAATCGACGCTGCTGCGCACGCCCGAGCAGTTCGGCAACATTTTGCTGAAGGTCAACCAGGACGGTTCGCAGGTGCGCCTGAAGGACGTCGGTCGCGCGGCGCTCGGCTCCGAGAACTACACGTTCGACACGAAGTACATGGGGCAGCCGACGGCCGGCCTGGGCATCCAGCTCGCAACCGGCGCGAACGCGCTGGCAACCGCGAACGCGCTGCGGGCCAAGATCCAGGAACTGTCGAAGTATTTCCCGCACGGTCTCGTCGTCCACTATCCGTACGACACGACGCCGTTCGTGAAGCTGTCGATCGAGGAAGTGGTCAAGACGCTGCTCGAAGGCATCGTGCTCGTGTTCCTCGTGATGTACCTGTTCCTGCAGAACCTGCGGGCGACGATCATCCCGACGATCGCGGTGCCGGTCGTGCTGCTCGGTACGTTCGCGATCATGGGGCTCGCCGGCTTCTCGATCAACACGCTGTCGATGTTCGGCCTCGTGCTCGCGATCGGCCTGCTGGTCGACGATGCAATCGTGGTGGTCGAGAACGTCGAGCGGGTGATGGCGGAAGAGGGCCTGTCACCGAAGGAGGCGACCCGCAAGGCAATGGGCCAGATCACCGGCGCACTCGTCGGCGTGGCGCTCGTGCTGTCGGCGGTGTTCGTGCCGGTGGCGTTCTCCGGCGGGTCGGTCGGCGCGATCTATCGTCAGTTCTCGCTGACGATCGTGTCGGCGATGGTACTGTCGGTGCTCGTCGCGCTGATCCTGACGCCGGCACTGTGCGCGACGATCCTCAAGCCGATTCCGCAAGGGCATCACGAAGAGAAGAAGGGCTTCTTCGGCTGGTTCAACCGCACGTTCGATCGCAGCCGCGATCGCTATACGAGCGGTGTGAACCACGTGATCCGGCGCTCGGGCCGCTGGCTCGTGATCTACCTGGCCGTATTCATCGCGGTCGGCGTGATATTCGTGCGCCTGCCGAAGTCGTTCCTGCCGGATGAAGACCAGGGGTACATGTTCATGATCGTGCAGACGCCGTCCGGCTCCACGCAGGAAACGACCGGCAAGACGCTCGACAACATCAACACGTACCTGACCACCACCGAGAAGGATGTGGTCGACTCGGTGTTCACGGTCAACGGTTTCAGCTTCGCCGGCCGCGGCCAGAACGCCGGTCTCGTGTTCGTGAAGCTGAAACCGTACGAGCATCGTCAGCGTTCGGACCAGAAGGTGCAGGCACTGATCGGCCGGACCTTCGCGCACTACGCGCAGTACAAGGACGCGATGGTGATCCCGTTCAACCCGCCGTCGATTCCCGAACTCGGGACGGCCGCCGGCTTCGACTTCGAGCTGACGGACAACGCGGGTCTCGGCCACGAGGCGCTGATGGCCGCGCGCGGCCAGCTGCTCGGGATGGCCGCGAAGGATCCTTCATTGGCACTCGTGCGCCCGAACGGCCTGAACGACACGCCGCAGTACAAGGTCGACATCGATCGCGAGAAGGCGAATGCGCTTGGCGTGACGGCTGCTGCGATCGACCAGACGTTCTCGATCGCGTGGGCGTCGCAGTACGTGAACAACTTCCTCGATACGGATGGCCGGATCAAGAAAGTGTACGTGCAGTCGGACGCACCGTTCCGGATGACGCCGGAAGACATGAACATCTGGTACGTGCGCAACAGCGCGGGTGGCATGGTGCCGTTCAGCGCGTTCTCGACCGGTCACTGGAGCTACGGTTCGCCGAAGCTCGAGCGCTACAACGGCGTATCGTCGATCGAGATCCAGGGGCAGGCCGCAGAAGGCAAGTCGACCGGCCAGGCGATGGCGGCGATGGAAGCGCTTGCGAGCAAGCTGCCGGAAGGTATCGGCTATTCGTGGACGGGCCTGTCGTTCCAGGAAATCCAGTCGGGCTCGCAGGCGCCGATCCTGTATGCGATCTCGATCCTCGTCGTGTTCCTGTGTCTGGCAGCGCTGTATGAAAGCTGGTCGATCCCGTTCTCGGTGATCATGGTCGTGCCGCTCGGCGTGGTCGGCGCGCTGCTCGCGACGATGCTGCGCGGCCTCGAGAACGACGTGTTCTTCCAGGTCGGCCTGCTGACGACGGTGGGCCTGTCCGCGAAGAACGCGATCCTGATCGTCGAGTTCGCGCGCGAGTTGCAGGCGAACGGGAACATGGGGCCGGTGCGCGCGGCGATCGAGGCGGCACGCCTGCGGCTGCGTCCGATCCTGATGACGTCGCTCGCGTTCATGCTGGGCGTGCTGCCGCTTGCGATCAGCAACGGCGCGGGCTCGGCGAGCCAGCATGCGATCGGTACGGGCGTGATCGGCGGGATGATCACCGCGACGTTCCTCGCGATTTTCATGATCCCGATGTTCTTCGTGCGGGTTCGCGCGATCTTCAGCGGCGAGACGGAAAACGTCGACGACGCATGGCGTCTCGTGCAGGGCGACCTGCAGCGCGGTCACGACGACGCACACGATTCGAAGGGGCAGTAATGATGCAAAAACACGCTTTGACTGCAACCGCAGCCGCCCTGGCTGTCGCGTTGTTCGCCACGGGCTGCACGATGGCGCCGCATTACAAGCGGCCCGATGCACCTGTCGCGCAGGCGTACCCGGCCGGCGGCGTTTACGCGACGCAGCCGGGTGCGGCCGGCGCGCGCAGCGCGAACGGCCAGGCCGCGACCGCCATCGGCTGGCGCGAGTTCTTCGTCGATCCGCGCCTGCAGCGGCTGATCGAGATCGCGCTGAAAAACA
>NZ_JAAGPM010000027.1:0-66738 GCF_017104865.1 Burkholderia sp. Ac-20349 | reverse complement strand
CCGGACGAAGCGTTGCCGATGCTGTTCGATGTCTACGTGCAAGCCGATCCGTCGATCTATCGGCGTTTCGGCGGCACCGGGCTCGGGCTGCCGCTGTGCCGCCGCATCGCGCGGCTGATGCAAGGCGGCGCGTCGTTTCATGGCGTGTCGTCCTGTTGCGCGGCGGTTTTCGGCGGGAGCGGCGAGAAATAGCCGATCAACAGCAGCAGCACGCCGATGCCGATGAACGACACGATGCGCTCGATGCCGGTCACGTGCGACAGGTCGAACAGGAACAGCTTGACGACCGTGAGCGCGAGCAGCGCGGCGCCGACGAACCACAGCGGACGCAGCCCGCGGCGCGTGGCCCAGATCGTGATCGCGAGCGCGCAGAGCGTCCAGTACACGGAGACCGACGCCTGCACGAGCGTCGATTCCGCCATCGCACCGAGTTCGTACGGCACGCCGGCCCAGTGATGCAGCGTGCGCAGCAGGATCGCGTTCAGCCACAGGAACGCGGTGGCGCCGGCCACACTCAGCAGCGCGACACGATAGTCGTCGAACGACCAGCCGAGCTTGCGCGCACGCACGAACCACGTCGCGGCGAGCGCATAGACGACCGCGAGCACGAGGTCGAGCGGGTTGAAGAGCGGCACGCGCGCCCAGCTTCCGCCGTCCTGCGTGAAGTTCGCGTAGAAGGTCCACACCCACATCACGACGATCAGCGGCAGCGACGCGAGCGCGCACACGCGGGCGATGCCGTCGCGGCGCGTCAGCCACATGCCGGCGAACGCGAACAGGCTCCAGCCGACCATGAACACCTGCTGGATGCCGAACGACGACAGCACGGTGTCGATGTCGTAGACCATGTGGAAGCGGTGATGCAGCGTGCGCAGCATCAGTGCGTTGAACCACAGGAACACGGTGGCGATGGCCGCGTAGTCGACGACGCGCGGATGCCACGCGATGCCGAGCGTCCGCAGGCGGCGCAGCCACACGGCGAACGCGACGAACACGAGGAACTGCGCGATGTCGAGCGGGTTGAGCAGCGGGAGCCAGAAGAGCGGCGCCGCGTTGCCGTCGCTGGTCACGCTGGCGATGCTCCACAGCCACAGCAGCGCGGCGAGCGGTGCCGCGCCCCACACCTGGTACGCGCGCGGGAACGCCGCGACGGGCCAGCGCAGGCGCGAGCCGGGGCCGGACACCAGCAGGAGCAGCGCGCCGAAGCCGTAGGCCCACGCGCTCCAGCTCCACGCGCCTTCGGGCACGTACGCGCGCAGGCGCCAGAAGCCTTCGAGCGACAGCAGCCCGCACAGGGTCCAGAACGTCAGCGTGTGCAGCGGCGCGAGGATGCCTGCGGCGATGGAATGCGCCGTGCCGTTCGCGGAATCGGTGCTTGCCGCGCCGCGCGACTGGCGCCACAGCAGCGCAAGACCTGCGCCGACGGCGACGGGCCACGCGAACGCGCCCATTCCCGACAGCGGCGCTTCATGTGCATCGAACGCACGCAGCGCGAGCAGCGCCAGCACCGGCGTCAGCGCGAGCGCGGGCCATTCGGCGAGCGGCCACGCAAGCCGGCGGCGCGCGACGTGCGCGAGCCACGCGGTGCCGGCCGCGAACAGCGCGGTCGTATCGACGACGAAGCGGTCGGCATGCAGGTCGACGTGACGGCTCGCGTAGACGAGGATCTCGTGCAGGCCGCCGCTCACCCACCACAGCAGCCCCCACGCGGCAGCGGCGGCACCGATCTCGGGCATCCACGCATGCCATGCGCGCGCTTCGCTGCGCCCGTGCAGCCACCAGCCGGTGAACAGGCCGGCGAGCGCGATCAGCAGCATCGCGATGTACGGGCTGTTCAGCACGGGTAGCGCGGTGGCGTCGGCCGGCCCGAGCAGGCTCGTGAAGAACGCGCCGGCCGCGGCAACCTGCATCAGCAGCCCGAAGGCGAACCGCAGCATGCGCTTCTCGCGCACGCCGAGCCAGACGACAGCTGCGCCTTCGATCGCCCATGCGGCGCTGGTCGTCGGGCCCGAGAACGCGAGCGGCACGGCCAGCGTCGCGAAGATCACTGCGAGCGCGAGGGTGGATTCGAACAGCAGCGCGAGGCGGTCGCGGCGCCGCGCAAGCCACGCGGTGACCACGACGTAGAACGCCGACAACGCGACGGCGCTCCACGCGAGCCCGAACGGCATGTCTTTCACGAGCGATGCCTGCAGCGCGGTCGCGACGATCGGCGTGCCGAACACCAGCGTGCCGTCCACGTAGTGCCGCAGCGCAAGTTCGCGCTTCACCGCATACAGCAGTGCGATGCCGACATACATCAGGAAGAACAGGATGAGGAACGGCTCGGTGCTCGCGAACAGCGCGGGGCGGTAGGCCGTCACGCCCCACGCCGAGCCGATCGTGAATGTGAACACGAAGCCGAGCAGGTTCAGCGGCCGCCAGGCCTTGAACCATGCGATCGCGAAGATGCCCGCGTTCAGCAGCGCGTAGTAGCTGAACAGCGCGACGTGGTTGCCCTGGCCGGTCGACAGCAGCACCGGCGCGAGAAAGCCGCCGGCGCTGCCCATGAACGCGAGCGGCAGCGCGTTCTGCCGCACTGCGAGGAACGCGCTCAGCGCGCACACGGCGACCATCAGCGGGAACGCAGCGCCGACGGGCAGCAGTGCGTAAAGCTTCGTCGCGGCGAAGATCGTCAGGTACAGGATGCCGACGCCGCCCCCTTGCAGCACGAGCCCGTACGCCGCGCGGCGCGCACGCACGCGCCAGCCGATCGCGAGCAGCGCGGCCGCGGCGAGCGCGGTGCCGGCGAGGCGGAATTCGATCGGCAGCATGTTGTTGTCGGCCGCGTACTTGAGCAGGAACGCGACGCCGAAGAACAGCACGATGATCCCGACGCGCACGACCGTGTTGCCGCCGAGCAGCCAGTCGCGCGCGGCGCGGAAGGCGCGCTCGACGAGGTCGGGTTCGCGCGGCTTGGGCGGCGCGGGAGGAATCGACGGTGCAGGGGGCACGCGCGTTTCGCTTGCGCGGGTCGCCGCGGCCGGTGCAGGTATCGATGCCGGCGCAGCGGCGCGAACGGGTGCCGAAGCGGATGCCGGTGCGTCCGCGCGTGCGGCGGCCGGCTGCGCAGGCGGGCGCGGCGGCAGGGTGGCCGAAGGCGGGACGGGTGCGGATGGGGTGGCAGAGGCGGCGCTGATCGGCGTGTGCACCCTCGCGTCAGTCGTGGCCGAACCGGTTTTCGCGCCGGCCAGCTGGCCTCGCAAAGACGCGACTTCGCGCGTCAGCGTTTCGACGGTTGCTTCGAGGCGCGCGACGCGCTCGGCAAGCGGAACCGGCGGCTGCACGGGTGGTGCCTGCATCGCGAACGTGTCGGGTGCCGCGCCCTTGGTCTTGCGCTTGCGCTGTTGCAGCGTGTTGTCGAGGCAGAACCCGATCGCGGCGCCGAGCACTGCGCCGGTGATGGCGGAGAAATCCCCGATCAATGCGGCAATCCCGCCTACGATGAAGCCGATTGCGGTAAAAGCCCAGTTCATCTCGCCTTGCTCCCTCTCTCGTATCGTTATCGGCCTGCGATCGGACTTGTGCCGATCGAGGCGGTGTCGGCATGGCCGGCAGGCGAACCGGCATGCGCGGCTGACAACGGTGGCCGCGTGGCGGCCTGCGTCGCGATCAGCCTGTTGGCGGGGAATGTATCACAGCGGCCGTCGCGGATTTTCCGGGGTGGCGCGGTATCGCGGCGCGCGCCGCCCGGTGTCGTCGCGCGGCTTTTTGCACGGTCATGCTTTTTATTGGTGAATGCTTCGCTCATTCGTCTGAGCAGATCGACGTGCGATCGGACGTGAAATTGTCGTAAAGCGACGCGTGCCCGATGCGAATCCGCGCAATACGCGACGCGATCTGCGTCGCGCTGCTGCGCACAAGTCCGACGCTCGATGCCCGCCGTTGTTGGTCGTGCGCGTATTGCGCCGCCGCAATCGGGTGCCGCCGCGTGCCGCGGCCCGCCGGGCGGGGCTGGAGGCCGTGTCGTATTTGCGCAAGCGTTTGTCGTAATTCGTCGGCAGGTCGGGGTTTTTTCTGGCAACTATGTAGGCACGCTATGACAAGCGCGAGTCCCCGCTACACGAGGAGAAGGTTTCGATGGATGCCCCCAAGGTCGTGGTCGAAGGTCTGTGCAAGGTGTTTGGAAGCAACCCGCAGCAGGCGCTCGACATGCTCGCCGCCGGCGCGACGAAGGACGAGGTGCTCAAGCGCACCGGTCAGGTCGTCGGCGTGCACAACGTCTCCTTCGATGTGCAGGAAGGCGAAATTTTCGTGCTGATGGGCCTGTCCGGCTCCGGCAAGTCGACGCTGATCCGCCTCGTGAACCGGCTGGTCGATCCAAGCGCCGGCAAGGTGATGATCGACGGGCTCGACGTCGCGTCGGCACGCCGCTCGGCGCTGACCGCGCTGCGCCGCAAGGACATGAGCATGGTGTTCCAGTCGTTCGCGCTGATGCCGCATCGCTCCGTGGTGTCGAATGCCGCGTTCGGCCTGGAAGTCGCGGGTGTCAGCAAGAAGGAACGCGAGCGCCGCGCGATGGAAGTGCTCGAGCAGGTCGGCCTCGCGCCGTTCTCGCACAAGCTGCCGTCCGAGCTGTCGGGCGGCATGCAGCAGCGCGTCGGCCTCGCCCGCGCGCTGGCCGTGAACCCGTCGCTGATGATCATGGACGAGGCGTTCTCCGCACTCGATCCGCTCAAGCGCCGGGAGATGCAGGATGTGCTGCTGCAACTGCAGAAGGAACAGCGCCGCACGATCATGTTCGTGTCGCACGATCTGGAGGAGGCGCTGCGCATCGGCAACCGCATCGCGATCATGGAAGGCGGCCGCCTCGTGCAGGTCGGCACGCCGCAGGACATCATCGCGAACCCGGCCGACGATTACGTGCGTGCGTTCTTCGACGGCATCGACACCAGCCGCTACCTGACGGCCGGCGACCTGATGCAGACGGGCGCCGTGCCGATCGTGTCGAAGTGCGATGCCGCGAACGTCGCGGCGACGCTGAACGGCAGTGCCGACTATGCGTTCGTGCTTGATGCGCAACGCAAGCTTCGCGGCTTCGTCACGCGCGATGCGATCGGTCAGGCGACGCCGTCCGTGAGCCCGATCGAATCCATCCGCCGCGATGCGTCGCTCGAACATGTCGTCGCGCGCGTGGTCGCGAGCCCGAATGCACTGCCTGTCGTCGACGACGACGGCTGCTACTGCGGCTCGGTCGATCGTGCGCTCATCCTGAAGGCCATCACGCGTTCGCGAGGTTCCCATGTCTGAAATGATTCCGCTCGGTACCTGGGTCGACCAGTCCGTTCACTACCTGCTCGACCACGACGCCAAGACGTTCGACACGATCGGTCAGGCGATCGAGGGGCTCGCGGCATTCGTCGAGCACAGCCTGCAGGCGATCCCGATGTGGATGATGATGGCGATCTTCATCGGCGTCGGGCTGTGGCGGGTGGGCTGGCGCTTCGCGCTGTTCACCACCGCGTCGCTGCTGCTGATCTTCGCGACGGGCTTCTGGGATCAGACCGTCATCACGCTCGGCCTCACGCTGTCGTCGACGATCATCAGCCTCGTGCTCGGCATCCCGCTCGGCGTCTGGGCGGCGAAGAGCAAGTGGGTCGCCGCGATCGTGCGTCCGATCCTCGACCTGATGCAGACGATGCCCGCGTTCGTCTACCTGATTCCGGCCGCGATGCTGTTCGGTCTCGGCCGCGTGCCGGGGATCCTGTCGACGGTGATCTTCGCGATGCCGCCTGCGGTGCGCCTGACGAGCCTCGGTATCCGCCACGTGAACCGCGAGATCGTCGAAGCCGGCCAGGCCTTCGGCTGCACGCCGTGGCAGCTGCTGTACAAGGTGCAGTTCCCGAATGCGCTGCCGTCGATCATGCAGGGCGTGAACCAGACGATCATGATGGCGCTGTCGATGGTGATCATCGCGTCGATGGTCGGCGCGGGCGGCCTCGGCAACGACGTGCTCGCCAGTATCCAGCGCCTCGACATCGGGCTCGGTTTCGAAAGCGGCCTGTCGGTCGTGCTGCTCGCGATCATTCTCGACCGCATCACCGAAAGCTTCGGCCGTGCGCCGGGCACCGTGAAGGCGCCGCTGTTCTCCGGCCTCAAGCAGCTGTTTCGCGTGAAGGCCGCACCCGCACAGGCCTGACCTCCGGCGGCCGGAACCCCCGGCCGCTCACCCTGAATAGAGATAACGGCTTCCGCGGCTTCGGCCGCGGGGCTGGCCCCCTGCAACCTCCTCGCCAGGAGACCGATGTGACGTCCGCCGTCGCTGTCGCGCCCGCCGCCTGCGTTTCACCGGTTTCGTCCCTCGCCCATTTCGGCTTCCTGACGCTGCCGAACTTCTCGATGATCGCGTTTTCGAGCGCCGTCGAAGTGCTTCGGATGGCGAACTACGTCGGGCGCGCCGATCACTACCAGTGGTCGATCTACTCGCTCGACGGCAGTCCGGTACACGCCAGCAACGGCATCGCGGTGCGGCCCACGCAGGCGCTCGACTACACGAACCTGCCCGACGTGATGATCGTATGCGGTGGCATCCGCATCCGCGACGTGGTCGACGAAGGCGCGCGCGATACGCTCGCGGCGCTCGCCGAACGCGGGCTGCCGCTGGGCGGCATCTGCACCGGCGCGTATGCGCTGATGTCGAGCGGGCTGCTCGACGGCTATCGCTGCACCGTGCACTGGGAGAACCTGTCCGCGCTGCATGCCGAGTTTCCGCAAGTTGGCTTCGCCGATGAACTGTTCGTCGTCGATCGCGACCGGCTGACCTGCACCGGCGGCACCGCGCCGCTCGACCTGATGCTGAACCTCGTCGGCATGCGGTTCGGCCAGCAGCTGGCCGCGCAAGTTTCCGAGCAGTTCATCCTGGAGCGCATCCGCAGCTCGACCGACACGCAGCCGATTCCGGTCGATGCGCGCGTCGGCTTCTCGCGCGCGGAGCTGATCGAGGTCGTGCGGTTGATGGAGGCGAACATCGAGGAGCCGCTGTCGCTCGAGGAGCTCGCGCGGCTCGTGCGGCTGTCGCAGCGGCACCTGCAGCGGATGTTCAAGGTGTACCTGAACGTGTCGCCGACCCACTATTACCTGACGCTGCGCCTGAAGCGCGCGCGCGACCTGCTGCGCACGACCGATGCGTCGATCGCGCGCGTGACGACGGTCTGCGGTTTTCATTCGCCGTGCCATTTCAGCAAGGCCTACCGCGCACAGTTCGGCCACGCGCCGAGCTACGAGCGCCGGCTGCCGGGCCGCTGACCGACCCTATGGTCCGCGACGTCGCCGGGATCGCGGCGCGCGGCTTCAATAAACGATCCCGCATTCAAGCAAACGACATCACTTTGAGGAGAAGCAAGATGAAGCGCCTATTGATCGCAGCGGTGTGCGGGATCGGGATAACCGCGCCGATGTCGGCCGTGTATGCAGCCGACCCGCCCGTGTGCAAGAACGTGCGCTTCGCGGATGTCGGCTGGTCCGACATCGCGGCGACCACGGGCCTCGCATCGACGATGCTGCAGGGGCTCGGCTACAACCCGACGAAGACGATCGCATCGGTGCCGATCACGTTCGCGGGGATCAAGAGCAAGCAGATCGATGTGTTCCTCGGCTACTGGTCGCCGACGATGGACCCGATCATCCAGCCGTTCACGAAGGCCGGCCAGATCAAGGTGCTTTCGACGCCGAACCTGACCGGCGCGAAATACACGCTCGCGGTGCCCGACTACGTGTACCAGGGCGGCCTGAAGTCGTTCGCGGATATTCAAAAGTACGCGGACAAGCTGAACGGCAAGATCTACGGGATCGAACCGGGCAACGACGGCAACCTGCTGATCAAGAAGATGATCGACGGCAACCAGTTCGGCCTCGGTAAGTTCAAGATGGTCGAGTCGAGCGAGGCCGGGATGCTGGTCGAGGTGAATCGCGCGATCCGCGACAAGCAATGGATCGTGTTCCTCGGCTGGGAACCGCATCCGATGAACGTGCAGATGAAGATCGACTACCTGACCGGTGGCGACGACGTGTTCGGCCCGAACTACGGCGAAGCGAAGGTGCTGACGGCGACGCCGCCGGACTACTCGCAGCGCTGCCCGAACGTCGCGAAGTTCGTGTCGAACCTGCAGTTCACGACGACGATCGAGAACCACGTGATGGTGCCGATCATGAACAAGGAAGATCCGAACAAGGCGGCGGCCGAGTGGCTGAAGGCGAACCCGCAGGCGCTCGACAAGTGGCTCGCGGGCGTGACGACGCTCGACGGCAAGCCGGGCCTGCCGGCGGTGAAGGCTTATCTCGGCGTGCATTGAGCGAGGTGCGTCGGGTTTCACGGCGCTGGCCGGAAGCCTGACTGTTGTTGAGCCGGCGGAAGCAGGACCCACATCCTGCTTCCGCCGGCTTTTTGCATTCGGCTTCGTGCGCGGCCGACGGTGAGCGCACGATGCGCTAGACTGCCCGATCTCGATCGAGGAGGCAGCGATGATCCGCAACACGCGTGGGGATTCCGCAAGGCGGCAGACAGACAGCGGGCGGCTGAACGGCGCGGCTGCCGGTGCGGACGCAGGCTGCAACCGGACGCGGCCGCACGCCGGCAATTCTTTCGCATGAAGCGCATCGAGCAAGTCGTGCTCGCCGCCGATCTCGCGGGTACGGTGGTGTTCGCGATCGAGGGCGCCAATGCGGCGATCGGTGCCGGACTCGACCTGTTCGGCGTCATGGTGTTGTCGCTCGTCGTCGCGCTCGGCGGCGGCGTGATCCGCGATCTCCTGATCGGCGCACGGCCGCCGAGCGCCGTGAGCGACTGGCGCTATCCGGCGCTTGCGTTCGCGTCCGGGCTGTTCGCGTTCGTCTTTCACGCGCGGGTCGCCACGTTCTCGCCATCGCTGCTTACGACGCTCGATGCGGCCGGCCTCGCGTTGTTCGCGGTCGCGGGCGCGGTGAAGGCACTCGAATTCCGGGTTCATCCGTTCATAGCGACGCTGATGGGCGCCGTGACCGGTTGCGGTGGCGGCGTCGTGCGCGATATGCTGCTCGCACGGATCCCGGTCGTGCTGGTCACGGACATCTATGCGAGCGCGGCGCTGCTCGGCGCGGTGTTCGTCGTGTCGTGCAGGCGGCTTGGGTGTCCGCCGGTCATCGCGGCCGTGCTGGGCGGCGTCGCCTGTTTTGCGTTGCGGATGGCAGCGGTGCGCTTCGGCTGGCAATTGCC
Source organism: Burkholderia sp. Ac-20349 (assembly GCF_017104865.1). Taxonomy (NCBI): domain Bacteria; kingdom Pseudomonadati; phylum Pseudomonadota; class Betaproteobacteria; order Burkholderiales; family Burkholderiaceae; genus Burkholderia; species Burkholderia sp. Ac-20349. The sequence goes on along the minus strand of NZ_JAAGPM010000027.1, from coordinate 57,509 downwards.
GAAAATTGCCACGGGCGCGTGAGCGTTCGGCTTACGCCCCCTTCGTCGCCGCCGGCACGTCGAACACGCGATCGAACGCCCACTGGAACACGAACGCGTAGCAGAAGAAGAACGCGAACAGTCCGATATCGACGACGAATGCGTCGAACCACGAGATACGGAGCCACCACGACACGACGGGCACGAGGATGAAGATCAGCCCGCCTTCGAATCCGGTGGCATGCAGGATCCGCCGCCCGAGCGTACGCGCCGGCTGCCGCCGCGACGCTTCCCAGCGCTCGAACAGCGCGTTGAAGATCATGTTCCACAGCATCGCGATCGCCGACATCGTCGCCGACAGTGCCCCCGAATAGACGAGATCCTGCTTGAAGAGCGCCGCGATCACGGGCGAGATGCAGGAAATGGCGATCGCTTCGTAGAGCACCGCCTGCGTGATCCTGCGCGGTAGGCCTTGCACGTTGTTTCTCCGGTTCGACCACACCCGCCGCGGCACCGTGCCGCGACGTCCCGCAAGGCTACCCGCGTTGCACGCCCGCTTCAATTCACCTAATCTCACCCCGATTGAATCGAATTCAACCCGGCCGCATCCGGCCCGCGAGGCCCCGTGTTCTTGAAAATCCCCCTGACCGCATTGCGTGTATTCGAGTCGTCGGCGCGGCTCGGCGCGTTCAAGGCCGCCGCGGACGAACTGTCCGTGACGCCGGCCGCCGTGTCGCACCAGATCAAGTCGCTCGAAAGCCGCCTCGGCGTGCTGCTGTTCGAGCGCGGCGCGAGCGGCGTGCGGCTCACGGACGAAGGCGAGCGTCTGTTTCGCGCGAGTCACGATGCGCTGCTCGCATTGAGCCGCGGGCTCGATGCGGTGCGGCCCGAAGCGACCGGCGAGCGTACGCTCGTGCTGACCACCACGCCCGCCTTTGCCGCGATGTGGCTGATTCCGCGCCTCGGCCGGTTTCGTCACGTCGATCCGCACCTGCATATCAAGGTCGAAACCGGCAACACGCTCGCCGATCTTGAACGCGATGCGCGGATCGATCTGGCGATTCGCGCGACGTCGCGCACGTTTCCGGCGCTGAACGAGATTGCGCTGATCGACGAGTATTTCGGCGCGTATGCGGCGGCCGGATTCGACGTGCATCGCACGGACGAGCCGCTCGACCTGATCGAGACCGTGTGGGATACGCCGCTGCCGGTGTCGGTCGACTGGGCGTCGTGGTGTCGCGCGGCCGGTCGCGACGCGTGGCTCGAACGCGCGGTGTTTCGCCACTACGACGACGAGCATTACGCGTTGCAGGCGGTGCTGCACGGGCAGGGTATCGCGCTGCTCAGCTCCGTGCTGGCCGCCGAGCATGTCGTGCTCGGGGCATTGATGCCGATCGAGCCGTCGGTGCGGCTCGACGGCGCGCGCTTCGTCGCGCTGTGCCGGCCGGGGCGGGAACGGGAGCCGCAGGTCAGATCGTTTCTCGACTGGCTCGAAGCGGAAATTGCGCAGACGCGGGAGGCGGTGGCGCGGATGGCGGGAGGGGGCTGAGCGGGAACGCATGGCCGCACCGCTCGTCATGCGCGGGCGGGGGTGCCGCTCCGGTCATTTCCCGGGGCGTATCGGCTTTGCGAGCTTCGCGTCGCAACGCCAGCTTCGGTCGCGTATCGCTGCGATCTGCGCGACGGCCGGGCTGCGCCATGCGTCGGGCAGCTTGCAGGTGCGACGGACGGCGTGTTTCGCGGGCGTTTCGTCGCCGGGGATCGGCGCGTCGCTGTCGTGCACGTCTCCCGTCAATGCATTGACGCTCGTATGGGATTCGCTGCTGCCGCTGCCGTCCCAGCGGAAGTCCCAACTGTCCTCATCCCATCCCGCGACGATCCATTGGCCGTTGCGCGTCGTCACGCGCCAGGTTTCGCCCCAGCGCATCGAACTGCCGCCGTCATTCCGCACCAGCAGCGAACCATGGCTGATGTCGAGCGGCTGGTACGGATCGCCCATCACGCCGCCGTCGTCTGGTCCCATCGCGATCGCGTCGTTCGTGAGCACGCGCTTGCCGTCGACGAAGATGCGCAGGCGTCGCGGGCCGTCGGGCTGCCCGCGCAGCACGTCGATGCAGGCGGTGACCGGCTGGGTCGAGCCGAACGCGCCGCGGATGCTGTCGTCGAGTGTGTAGCCGGTGTCGACCTTGCCGCATGGAGCGTCGGTCGTGTTGGTCGGGCCGGCGCCATGTGCGGTGGCGGCGGCGAGGGCGGTGAACGCAAGCAGTGCGCGCAGGCTGTGCGGCGCAGCGTTGAAACGCCCGGGAAACGACCGGAGAAATCGCATGGCGACGGGGGATGAGAGGTCGGGCGTGCAGTGTAAGCGATTCGGCGGGCCGATCGGGCGGCGTGCGGAGGCGCGGTTTGCCGACGAGCGGGCCACCGCATTTTTGCATCGGCTTCGACGTTCCGGAGCGGGCCGTCAACCGGCCCGTCGCCCGTCGTTACCCGAACCTGACGCAATAAACCGGAGGCAAATGCGCAGACACCAGCCGCCAGTTTTCCCCGCCGTCGTCGGACGTCCATAACCCGCCCGTCGTCGACGCCATCGCGAGGCGCGTGCCCGAATCGTCCACCGCGAGCCCGTGCCGATACACGAGGTCGTACGCCGGTGCGGGCGGCAACCCGTTCGTGAACTGCTCGAAACTGCGCCCGCCGTCGCGCGTGCGCGTGACGACGAACCGGCCGTTCACCGGAATCCGGCACGCGTCCTTCACGGCCGGCACGAACCACGCGGTATCCGGCTCGCGCGGGTGTACGGCCACCGCGAAGCCGAAGCTCGAAGGCTGTGCCTCGATGCGCCGCCAGTGTTCGGCGCCATCGGTCGAGCGGAAGATCGCGCAGTGATGCTGCGTCCACAGCACGTCCGGGTTGGCCGCGCACTGCACGACGCGGTGCGGATCCTGCATGTTGGGTTCGCCGCGCCGCTCGGGCGGCATGTAGTCGGCTTCCATGCCGTCGGCGGTCACACGCCACGTCGCGCCGCCGTCGGCGGTCTGCCAGACGCCGCCGCACGAGATGCCGATCGTCACGTGCCGGCTGTCGCGCGGATCGACCATCACCGAATGGATGCCCGGCGCATCGTATCCGCCGCCGCCCCATTCGGCGCGCTCCGGGCGATCCCACAAGGCCCGGTTGAGCACCCAGGAACGGCCGCCGTCGTCGGAGCGGAACAGCCCGCCGGGAATCGTGCCGGCCCACAGCACGCCCGGCTCGTCGGCGCCACCGGCTTCGAGCGACCAGATCTGCTGAAGCGTCCACGGCGGCTGCGGCGGGCCGGGCGGCGCGTCGTCCGCGTCGCCGGTGCCGGCATTCACGCGGGCGCTGGCGGGTGGGGCGTCGGCGGGTTGCGGCGGATAGACGGGGACTGCGCATTCTTCCCAGTCGGCGGCGCCTGCCTGCCTGCGGTGCAGCTTGACGCCGAAATGGCCGAGGTTCAGCGCGGCATACAGCGTGCCGTCGCGCGGGTCGGCGAGCGCCATGCTGACCGGCTCGCCGGCGAAGTGCGGCTCACCGAGCGTCCAGCCGCCGTGGCGGTCGGGCTGCAGGACGAACAGGCCCTTGCGGGTGGCGACGAGCAGTCGATCGTTCATGTGCGATGTCTCCTGATGGCCCGACCGCGCGATGGGGTGCTGGATCGGGGCTGATGCATACGTCCCCTTATCCGCCCGTCAACGCCTGCACGACATAGACCCGGCTGGCGTCGCCGAGCACATCGGACAGATGCTGCCGGTCGCGTATCGGCTGGCCGTCGATGAATACCGACAGGTGTTTGCGCAGCGCACCCTGGTCGTCGAGGATGTAACCGCGCAGCCGTGGCTGCTCGCCGAAAACGGTGTCGAATGCTTCGCCGACCGAGTGGGCGTCGATTTCGCGCTCGGGCGTTTCGATATGCCGCTGGATCGAAGCGGCGAAGAAGAGGTGCGCCATGGCGGTGACTGGCAGGAGCCGCGCGGAGGGGACGGTCTGTAGTTTAGGCGATCCGTCGGCGGCGGAAAGGTGACGTCGCGTAGTCGCGGTGTGCCGGCGTGTCGGATCCGTCCCGGTCGACACGATCCGGTGATTCGGCAACAATCCTGCCCGGATCGTCATCGCATGCCGGGTTCGGCTGCAATGCCAGACGACGGTCGCACACGCTCCATTTACCGATGAAGGAAACGCTTGCCATGCCGCGATTCGCGCTGTCGATCGTCAAACCCGCCGTCGACGATATCGTCGCGGGCCGCAAGCGGGTGGAAATCCGGTCGTGGGCGCCGCCGGCCCTGCCGCTGCGCGATCTCGTGCTGGTGCAGAACACGATCTTCCTGCGACAGGACGGACAGGAGGATCCCGACGGTATCGCGCTTGCGTTGGTCGACGTCGTGGGGATACACGACTGGACGCCTGATGAAGCCCGTGCGCAAGGCAAGTCATGGTGCGCCGGATACGTATGCTGGGAACTGACGAACGTGCGGGCGATCGATCCGCCGTTTCCGTGTGTCGCCAGGCGCGGCATCTATGCGTTGGCGGATGGCTCCGGCAAGGTGTCCTGATGATTGCGCCTGCATCCGGACTGCGCTGAGTTCCGTCTTGTCACAAGATAGGGCGGTCGCGAATCGACTGGTCACGCGGCGCATGCCGGTGACGTGTACTAAACCGGAATCGACCGCCCGCGAATCCGGATCCCGAGCCGCACGACGCCGATCACCGCATTCGACAGCCACGTGAGCGGGCGCGGCATCCCGCGCCGGCGGATATCGAGCAGCAGCACGATCCGTACGGCGTCGCTGTCGTTCCACACCTCGTGCATGAACGTGTCGTCCCACAGCAGGAAGCGTCCTTCCTCGAGCCGGTATTCGTGGCCGTCGACCTTGAGCACGGCGGCCGGCGTGCCGTCCGCGCGCGTCGGCATCGACAGCACGAGATAGCCGCGCAGGATGCCGCGAAACGGCCCGCGATGCGGGGGAATGTGCTTGCCGGGCGCGAGGAACGACAGCGATGCGGACAGCACGTCCGGCGACGCCGCGACGATCGACGCGACGGTCGGGCAGCGCGACAGGTTGCGCGGGAACGGCTGGCCGTACGCCTGCATGATGAACATCCGCCAGTCGCGTGCGTCGTTGGCCGAGATGTCGTACTGCTCGCGCATGATCTCGTGAAAGCGCGGGATGCGCGGCATGTCGCGCGCCACGGCGAATGCCTCTGTCTGGATGTCGGTCCACGCCCGGACGAAACGCTCGGCGTCGGGAAACGCGGCTGTATCGAGCACTGCACCGCCGTCGATATGGCGGTCGTACAGCGTGCGCAGCAGGCCGGCTGCATAGTCGTAAGCGACGGACATGGTCGATCGAAGGGCGATCCGTAGGGGATGACGTCAGTCTGCCCGAAGCGCGGCGGGCGCTGCGTTACGTCAGGTTACGCCGGCTGACGAAAGAATGACAGTTTCATGAACGTCCGTCCCGAGCGTGCCCGGCGCCGGAGAAACTGCGTGGTCCGGGTCGCGGCGCGCGGGAATAAACGCACACGCTCCGTCGTCATACGGGTGTAGCACGTCGTCTCGTTGACTTCTCAAGGAGTGGAACATGAATACGCATTGGCTGGTGGCCGCCGCCGTGGCGGCGATTTCTCTCGCGGGTATCGCGCCGCAAGCGTCGGCACAGGCACTGACGCGCGCGCAGGTCAGGCAGCAACTGATCGACGCCGAAAACAACGGGCTGCGCTTCGTGACCGATACGTCGTATCCGGACGTGAGCCCGCTGTTCCAGCGGCAGGCCGAGCAGATGCCGCAGCATCAGGCCAGCACGGCGATCGGCGGCGATCCGGCCGCCGCCTCCGAAGCGGGCAAGCCGGCGACGATGTCGCCGCGCCCAGGTTCTGCCGCGTGCGTCGGCCCCGCAAGCTTCTGCTCGATCTATTTCGGAAGCTGACGCAGCCGCCCGCGTGCGCAGGTCAGGCATTCAAGGCACTCGACAAGGTGGATCGATACGGAACATTGAAGGAGTTCATGATGAAAACATATATCGCAGTACTGATGATGATCGGAGCGATCGTCGGTCAGTCGGCCTTCGCGCAATCGGCCGCGCCGCTGACGCGTGCCCAGGTTCGCGACGAATTGATGCGTCTGGAAGCAGCCGGGTATGACCCGGCGAAGGGAGACGAAGGGGAGTATCCGGCGGACATCCAGGCGGCGGAAGCGAAGCTTGCCGAGCAGGACCGGGCGAGGATGGCGGCGGCCGCCGCGCATGCACCGGCCGCCTATACGCCGGCGCAGACCCGCAACTAGGTGCCGCCATGGTCTTGTGTGACTTCAGGCCGTCGTGTTCGCGGCACGGCAGTACGGCAGCCCTTCGTGCCGCTCGACGCGGCAGAAGGGCGCCGGTTGCGATGCCGGTCATCGCGCGCCGCTTCGCGCGGCGTCGCGATCATCTGGCCTGCCGCGCCAGATGGGCGGGCAGGTCGTTCGCGCGATGAGCCGGAGCGGAAGCCGGTATCGGCCTCGGCGGCAGCCCGGTTCATGCACGCAATGGCATGCCGTGCCGCCAGCGTGGTGATCACCAGGGCATCATGCGCTGTACGACCTGATCGCGCAGCACGAAGCGGTGCGCCAGCGCGGCGACCACGTGCAGGCAGATACCGCCGAACAGTGCCCAGGCGAGGATGCCGTGCACGTCGCCCATCGCGTGGCCGAATCCGGAGCCGGCCGCCGACAGCGCGGGCAACGGCACGATCCCGAGTAGCGTCACGCCCCATGCGCGCGACGACGCGTTGATCCAGCCGAGCAGCGGCACCGCGATCAGCAGCGCATAGAGCGCGAAATGCGTGACGCCCGACAGCGCACGCATCGCGGGCGGCAGGTCGCTCGCGGGCGGGCGATGCGTCGCGCGCCACAGCACGCGGCAAGCCATCGCGGCGAGCAGCGCGGTGCCCACGAGCAGATGCGCGGCGATCAGGCCGATGGGCTGCGTGTCGCGATGCACGTCGGGCATCGTCCAGCCGATGGCAAATTGCGCAACGATCAGCGCGACGATCAGCCAGTGAAGAAAACGCGCAACGGTGTCATATCGGGCGGGCGTGGACATGAAGACTCCTGGCGTACGACGGGGACGATATCGATCGGGCGAATTCTACGGTCGCTTCCTTAACGAAACGTTAAGCAGGCGTCGCCACAATCGTTCTCCGCTGGACTTTCGCTTGTCCTGATCCTGACCCACGCGACCTTTCGAATCTTTCAGACCGATACCGGTCGTCCGCACGGGAGACTCTTCACCATGGCATCTTCGACGATCGAGCGATGGCGCGCCCACCTGCTGATCGCCGCACTGGCCGGCATGCTCATTCAGTGTTTCGTGCTGGTGTCGCTGCTTGCGGGGCGCGTACCCGAAGCATTTTTCACCACGATGACGTTTCGCGTCTGGGTCGTCATCGCGGTCGCCACGGCGATCCTTTCGGCCCGCAAGCTTGCCGACGTCGCGTTCCGGGCCGCGGTCGCATGCGGCTACGTGCGCGTGACAGGAATCGATCGCCGCACGGTAGTTGTGTCATCTGAATGCGCGTATCGTCGCTTGGTCGTCCTTCACATCCGGCTCCACGGGAATCGATACGGCGGCGCGCACGGGTGAACCCGCGTGCGCGCGGCGGTTCCCGGGTGTCGTGGTCGCACGGGTCACCACTGGGGAGAAGCATGGTTTTGCTGCATGTGCTGCGCGCGCTGGCCGGGGCAATGTCGATCGTCTGCGGGCTGGGCGTGTTACTGGGCGTTGCATATACGGTCACGGCCAGCGTGCTGGTCGGCCGGTTCTTTTCCCGGGCGGCGGCCGAGCCGCGCGATTATCCGGGCGTCACCGTCGCGAAGCCGCTGCACGGCGACGAGTGGCAGCTCGTACAGCATCTTGAAAGCTTTTTCGTACAGAATTATCCGGGACCGGTCCAGCACCTGTTCGGCGTGCACGATGCGAACGACAAAGCCCTCGCGGCCGTCGAGACGCTGCGTGCGCGCTACCCTGATGCGAACATCAAGGTCGTCGCCGATGCGCGGCTGTACGGGCCGAACCGCAAGATCGCCAATCTCGTGAACATGCTCGAACACGCGGAGTATTCGGTGCTCTGTCTCGCCGACAGCGACGTACTGGTCGAGCGCGATTATTTGCGCGCTGTCGTCGGCGCGCTGCAGCAGCCGGATGTCGGCATCGTGACGAGCGTGTATCGCGGCATCGCATCGCCCGGCTTCTGGCCCGGCATCGCCGTCGCGATGACGAACTACCATTTCCTGCCGGGCGTGATCACCGGGCTCTTCATCGGGCGCGCGCGCCCGTGCTTTGGTCAGACGATTGCGATCACGCGCGCGACGCTCGAACGCATCGGCGGGCTCGCGCGTTTCGCGCATCATCTGGCCGAGGATCACGCGCTGGGCGAAGCGGTGCGGCAGGTGGGCGCGCAGGTCGTCATTCCGCCGTTCGTCGTCGGGCATGCGTGCGTCGAGGAGACGTTCGCGAAGCTGTACGCACACGAATTGCGCTGGAGTTGCACGATCCGCGCGGCGGACCGGCTCGGCCATGCCGGCTCGGTGCTGATGCACCCGGTGCCGCTCGCGTTGCTGGCGCTGCTGTTCTCCGGCGGCACGACCGCCGCGTGCGGGCTGACGGTCGCCGCGCTCGCCGCACGGGCGCTGCTGATGCTGAAGACGAGCCGGGCGACCGGCGCGGGCCTGCGCGGCGCGCTCTGGCTGCCGTTCGTCGATCTCCTGCAGTTCTTCGTGTTCGTGTCGAGCTTCTTCTCGTCGCATGTCGTGTGGCGCGGCACGCGCTTTCGCGTCGACCGCGAAGGCCTGCTGTCGCCGGTGAGCGAATCATGACGACGCAGACGAACCCCGGCGCCGATGCCGCGGAGCGGAACGCCGCGCGGGGCGACGCACGGCTCCGTCATGCGGGGCAGGTGGCGGCATTGGGCGGGCTCGCGCTCGCCGTGTGGCTGATCTGGCGCGAGCATCCGCTGGAAATCCTGCACCGCCTGCAGATCGCCGGCGCGGGGCTGTTGCTCGCGGCGCTGGCGCACATCCTGCCGATGCTCGCGAACGCATGGGACTGGCGGATGCTGATCCGCGGCCCGCGCCGGCCGTCGTTCGCGACGATGCTGAAGCTCGTGTGGATCCGCGAATCGATCAACGGGTTGTTGCCGGTCGCGCGGATCGGCGGCGAGATCGTGTCGTTCGGCCTGTTGCGGCAGGCGGGCGTGCGGCCGGCAACGGTCGTGGCCAGCCTCGTCGCCGACATGCAGCTGACGCTGATCAGCCAGCTGGTGTTCGCGCTGGTCGCGATCGGCTACGTGCTCGAGCACGTGTCGTCGGATGCCGCGCGGGTGGCCGGCAACCTCGCGATCGGCATGGCCGCGCTGGTGCCGGTGCTGCTGCTGTTCGCGCTGGTGCAGCATGCGCGGCCGTTCGAACGCGCGATGCGCGTGATCAACCGCGTCACGAGCGGCAAGGTGGTGGCGCTGGTCGGCGAATCGGCGCGCACCGATCAGTCGATCCGGATGATCTGGAGAAAGACCGGCATCGTCGTGCGCTATCTCGCGATCTGGCAGACGCTGCAGTTCGTCGGCTATGCGCTGGAAATCTGGCTCGCGTTGTATTTTCTCGGCGCGGAGCCGACCTTCGCGCAGGCGCTCGCGATCGAGGCGCTGATCCAGCTCGTGAGCAGCATCGCGTTCCTGATGCCGGGCGGCCTCGGCGTGCAGGAGGGCGGGTTCGTGCTGATCGGCGGGCTGCTCGGGTTCGACCCGCCGACCTGTCTCGCGCTGGCCGGCGCACGGCGCGTACGCGATCTGCTGTTCTATCTGCCGGGCCTGCTGGCGTGGCAGTGGGCGGCCGGTTCGGCGAACCGGCCGGGCGGAACGAAACGCGCGCCGTTGCCCATTGGGGAATCCGCCCGGCCGCACTGATGCGACCGGGCAGCCGGGGCCCGCGCGGCGGGCGGCGCGATCAGCGTCGTTCGTCGGCGAGATGGCTGCGGATCACGTCCGCGAACGACGTGTCGCCCTTCAGCCCGAGCGCTTCCGCGCGCGACGTATCCCAGCGGCCCGGCCAGCTGCCGACGATCTTCTCGACACGCTCGTCCGGCACATGGCGGATCAGCTTCACGACTTCGTCGCCCGCGATTTCGCGCAGCGCCGCGATCATTTCGTCGACCGACACCGAAATGCCGGGCAGATTGATCACACGTTTGTTGCCGAGCTGCGCGCTGTCGATCTCGCAGCCGGCGACGAGCGCTTCGATCGCGCCGCGCGGCGACAGCAGCCACAGCCGCGTCGAACCCGGCACCGGGCATACGCTTTCCTCGCCGTTCAGCGGTTCGCGGATGATGCCGCTCGCGAACGACGACGCGGCCGCGTTAGGGCGGCCCGGCCGCACGCTGATCGTCGGCAACCGCAGCACGCGGCCGTCGACGAAGCCACGCCGCGCGTAGTCGCACAGCAGCAGTTCGGCGATCGCCTTCTCGGCGCCGTACGACGATTGCGGGTTCAGCGCGGTGTCGTCCTGCACGACGTCGGGCAGTGCGCCGCCATAGACCGCGACGGAGCTCGTGAACACGACGCGCGGCCGATGGCCCCGCGCGCGGCACACTTCGAGCAGCGTGCGCGACGCGTCGAGGTTGATCCGCATGCCGAGATCGAAATCGGCCTCGGCCTGCCCGCTGACGATTGCCGCGAGGTGGAAGATCGCGCCGGTTTGCGTGTCGATCGCGCTGTCGAGCACCGCGCGGTCGGCGATGTCGCCGACGATCGACGTCACGCGTGCGTCGCCGAAATCGCTGCCTGCGACGACGTCGAGCAGTACCAGCTCGTCGATCTTCTCGCTCCGGCCATCGGGGCCGGTCAGTTCGCCGCGCTCGAGCAGCTTGCGCGCAAGACGCTGGCCGAGAAAGCCGGCGCCGCCGGTGATCAGTACTTTCATTTCAGTTGCCCTCTTCGAATGCTTTGAATGACAGGTAAGGCTTGAGCCAGCCGAGCCCTTCCGACGTGCCGGCCTTCGGGCGGTATTCGCAGCCGATCCAGCCGTCGTAGCCGAGCGCGTCGATCAGCGCGAACAGGTACGGGTAGTTGAGTTCGCCGATATCCGGCTCGTGACGCTCGGGCACGCCCGCGATCTGGATATGGCCGATGCCCGCGAAATCGCGCTTGAGCTTCATCGCGAGATCGCCTTCGACGATCTGGCAGTGGTAGCAGTCGAACTGCACCTTCAGGTTCGGTGCGCCGACTTCCGCGCAGATCGCCTGCGCGTCGTCCTGGCGGCTCAGGAAATAGCCGGGCATGTCGCGCTGGTTGATCGGCTCGATCAGGATCGTGATGCCCTGCGCGGCGGCGGCCTGCGTCGCGTGCCGCAGGTTCGACAGGTAGATGTCGCGATGGCGGGCGCGGTCGGCGCCCGGCGGCACCATGCCGGCCATCACGTGCAGCTTCTTGTTGCCGAGCACGCGCGCATAGTCGAGCGCCTGGTCGATGCCGCGCCGGAACTCGTCCTCGCGGCCCGGCAGCGACGCGGTGCCGCGTTCGCCCGCGGCCCAGTCGCCGGGCGGCGCGTTGAACAGCGCCTGTTCGAGGTTGTGCGTGTCGAGGCGCGCGCGGATGTCCTCGGCGGCGAAGTCGTACGGGAACAGGTACTCGACGGCCTTGAAGCCGTCGTAGGCGGCAGCGGCGAAGCGTTCGAGGAACGCATGCTCGGTGTACATCATCGAGAGGTTGGCGGCGAAGCGTGGCATGGCAGCGGGTCCTGTGAATGAATGGGGCGGGGCGCACGGCACCCCGCGTCGAATGGCGGCCGGTTCGGCAGATCAGCGGTTCACGAGTTTCGCGGGCGTGAGCCACACGGCGATCGCGCCGATCACGAGCATCACGGCGAGCACGTACATGCCGGACGCCGTGCTGTGCGTGACGTCCTTCAGGTAGCCGATCACGTACGGGCTCGCGAAACCGGCGAGGTTGCCGACCGAGTTGATGATCGCGATCCCGGCCGCGGCGGCGGAGCCCGCGAGGAACGCGGTCGGCAGCGACCAGAACAGCGGGGCGCAGGTCAGCACGCCGCCGGCCGCGAGCGACAGGAACACGATCGACACCGCTGTATTGTGCGAGTACGACGCGGCGACCGCAAACCCGACCGCGCCCATCAGCGCGGGCACGATCAGGTGCCAGCGGCGTTCGCGGCGCTTGTCCGCGCTGTGGCCGAACAGGTTCATCACGACGATCGCGACGAGGAACGGAATGGCCGACAGCAGGCCGATCTGCAGCGTATCGGTGATGCCGGTCGATTTGACGAGCGTCGGCATCCAGAACGTGAGGCCGTACTGGCCCGTGACGAACGCGAAGTAGATCAGCGACATCCACCACATGCGCGGGTCCGAGAACACGGCCTTCAGCGAATGGCCGTGCTTCTGCTGTTCCTGCGGCTGCGCGGCGATCTCGTCCTCCAGCAGTTGCTTCTCGCGCTCGTCGAGCCACTTCGCGCTGCGGATGCTGTTGTCGAGATACAGGATCGTCGCGATGCCGACCAGCACGGCCGGCACGGCTTCGATCATGAACATCCATTGCCAGCCGTGGAAGCCCGAGCCGCCGTGGAAGCGCTCCATGATCCAGCCCGACAGCGGGTTGCCGAAGATGCCCGACACGGGAATCGCGGACATGAACACCGCGATGATCTTCGCGCGGCGATGCGACGGGAACCAGTACGTGAGATACAGGATCACGCCCGGATAGAAGCCGGCTTCCGCGAGGCCGAGCAGGAAGCGCAGCACGTAAAACTGCGTCGGCGTCTTCACGAATGCGAACAGCGCGGACAGCAGGCCCCAAGTGATCATGATCCGCGCGATCCAGATGCGTGCGCCGATCCGGTGCATCAGCATATTGCTTGGCAGTTCGAACAGAAAATAGCCAAGAAAGAAAATGCCGGCGCCGAGCCCGAACACCGTTTCGCTGAATGCGAGATCCTGCGACATCTGCAGCTTCGCGAAGCCGACGTTCACGCGGTCGAGATACGCGACCACGTAGCAGAGCATCAGGAACGGCACGATGCGCCAGAACACTTTCTTGTAGGTGCGGTCGAGTTCCGCGGCATGGGCGGGCGCGGCGGGCGAGCGGCCAGCGGCCGCGTCGAGAGCAGTCATCGTCGTCTCCAGGGTGTTGTCTGCCGGCGGCGCGACCGCCGCCGGATCATGTGTGTGCTGACGGAAGGGCCCGCGCACACGGCGGGCATGGGAATCGTTGTGGGGCGCGTCGCTACCAGCGCGCGCCGAAGCTGGTGCGCAATTCGTCGAGCGCGGCGTCGTCGAGCGGCTCGGGTTTCGGGTGCGTCATCAGCCACAGCCGCGCCGTTTCCTCGAGCTCTTCGAGCGCAAACGATGCGTGCGACACCGACGGCCCCCACATCACGGGGCCGAGGCGCTCGAGCAGCACGCCGCGTACCTGGTCGGCGAGCGCCGCGACTTCGGCGGCGACCGCCGGGTCGCCGGGGCGGCGGTAACGGATCAGCGGAACGTGGCCGACCTTCATCACGTAGTACGGCGTGATCGGCGGCAGCACGTCGGTGTCGCGCCACACGCCCGCGAGCGTCAGCGCGACGAGGTGCGTCGAATGCGTGTGGACGATGCCGTTCGCTTCGGCGTTGCGCGCGTAGATGCCGCGATGCAGTGCGAGCGTCTTCGATGGCTTGCCGCCAGACAAGTGCTGGCCGTCGAGGCCGACTTTCGCGATGTCGTTCGGATCGAGCCGGCCGAGGCATGCGTCGGTCGGTGTGATCAGCCAGCCGTCGGCGAGGCGCGCGCTGATGTTGCCGGCGCTGCCGACCGCGTGGCCGCGCGCATACAGGCTCGCGCCGACCACGCAGATCTCTTCGCGCAGTGTCGCTTCGTCGCTCATCGTGCGGCTCCATCCAGCGCGCGCAGCGCCTTGTCGAAAAAGTCCGTCGCGCCGAAGTTGCCGGACTTCAGCGCGAGGCCGAGCGGCTGCGCATCGATGGTGGCCGTCGCCGGTACGCCCGGATCGATCTGCGCGCCGATCTGCAGCGACTTCACGTCGAGCGCCTGCACGACCGCGCCGGAGGTCTCGCCGCCCGCGACGACGAACTTGCGCACGCCGAGGTCGCGCAGGCCGCGCGCGATCGCCGCGAGCGTGGCTTCGACGAGATGGCCGGCCGCGTCGACGCCGAGCGCCTGCTGTACGGCCTTCACTTCGTCGGGCGTCGCGGTTGCATAGATCAGCACGGGCTGCGGCAGGTGCGCGCGCGCGAACGCGAGCGCCTGGTCGACGACGGGTTCGCCGCGCGATGCCGCGAGCGGATCGATGCGGAAGCTCGGCCGCGTGGCGCGCCAGGCGGCGACCTGCGCATTGGTGGCCTTCGATGCGCTGCCGGCGAGCACCGTCGAGAACCCTTCGATGCGCGGCAGCGACGCCGCGTTGTCGCGTTCGGGCAGTTGCTCCGCGCGGCGGAAATTCGCCGGCAGGCCGAGCGCGATGCCCGAGCCGCCGGTGACGAGCGGCAGGCCCGCGCACGCTTCGCCGAGCACGTAGAGATCGCGATCCGACAGCGCGTCGGCGATCGCGAAGCGCGCGCCTTCCGCGCGCAGCTGGTCGATCCGCGCCCGCACGGCGGCCGCGCCCAGCGCGATCGTGTCGTAGCGGATCAGGCCGACCGGCGACTGCGTTTGCCGCTGCAGCACGCGCACGAGGTTCGCGTCCTTCATCGGCGTGAGCGGATGGTTCTCCATCCCCGATTCGTTCAGCAGCACGTCGCCGACGAACAGGTGGCCGCGATAGATCGTGCGGCCGTTCTCAGGGAACGCCGGGCACGCGATCGTGAAGCCGCCGCCGGCCGCATCGAGCAGCGCATCGGCGACGGGGCCGATATTGCCCGCGTCGGTCGAATCGAACGTCGAGCAGTATTTGAAAAAGAACTGCCGGCAGCCTTGCGCGCGCAGCCATTCGCAGGCGGCGAGCGATTGCGCGACGGCGTCGGCCGCGGGGATCGTGCGCGACTTCAGCGCGACGACGATCGCGTCGGCGTGGAGCGTGCTGTCGGCAGTGCCGTCGGCGGGTACGCCGATCGTCTGCACGGTGCGCATGCCGCTCTTCACGAGCATGTTCGCGAGATCGGTCGCGCCGGTGAAATCGTCGGCGATGCAGCCGAGCAGGGGACGGGAAGCGGAAGCGGTCATGGCAGGGGCGTCGGTCGAATCAGCGGGCAGGCGGCAGCGTGATGCCGGGGAAAGTCTTGATCACGGCGGAATCGTCCTCGCCGCCGTGGCCGGCGCTCGACGCGCTCATGAACATCTGGTGCGCGGTGGCCGACAGCGGCAGCGGGAACTTGCTGCGGCGCGCGGTATCGAGCACGAGGCCGAGATCCTTCACGAAGATGTCGACGGCCGACAGCGGCGTGTAGTCGCCGTTCAGGATGTGCGGCACGCGGTTCTCGAACATCCACGAATTGCCGGCGCTGTGCGTGATCACGTCGTACAGCGCATCGGCATCGACGCCTTCGCGCAGGCCGAGCGCCATCGCCTCGGCCGCCGCCGCGATGTGCACGCCGGCCAGCAGCTGGTTGATGATCTTCACCTTCGAGCCGATGCCGTGTGCGTCGCCGAGGCGATAGACCTTGCCGGCGATCGCCGCGAGCACGTCCTCGCAGCCGGCGTACGCGGCGGCCGGACCCGACGTCATCATCGTCATCTCGCCGGAGGCCGCGCGCGCGGCGCCGCCCGACACCGGCGCATCGAGCATCTGCAGGCCGGCGGCCTCGATGCGCGCGCCGAGCGCGACCGCGAATTCGGGCGCGACGGTCGCGCTGGCGATCACGACGCCGCCCGGCTGCATCGCCGCGACCGCGCCGTGCTCGCCGAACAGCACCGTTTCGGTCTGCGCGGCATTGACGACGAGCGTGACGACGACGTCGCACTGCGCGCCGAGTTCGGCCGGCGTTGTGCAGGCGATGCCGCCTTCGGCGGCGAACGCCTGCAGCACGGTGTCGCGCACGTCGCATGCGTGCACGCGCAGGCCGGCGCGCAGCAGCGAGCGGGCGACGCCGAGGCCCATCGCGCCGAGGCCGATGACTCCAACATTTCGTGACATGGTCAACCTTGATCGATTCGGAAGAGGGGCGGCGCGGCCGCCGCCGGGTTCAGCAGATGCCGGCTTCCGCGAGACGGCGGGCGGCGTTGTACATGTGCGTGCGTGCCGCGTTGCGTGCGGCCATCGGGTCGCGTGCGCGGATCGCGTCGGCGATCGCCGCGTGTTCCTCGCGCACCTGGCGCGAGAAGTCCTCGCGCGTCGCTTCGTTGCGCCGCGTGACCTTCACGCCGGCTTCGAGGTACTGGTTCAGGAACTGCAGCGTTTTCAGGAAATACGGGTTGCCGGTAACGGCCGCGATCGTGCGGTGGAACGCAACGTCTTCCGCGACGCCGTCGCGCCCTTCGGCCACCGCATCGTCGATCTTGCGCAGCGCGTCGTCGATGTCGGCCATGTCTTCATCGGTGTGATTCAACGCGGCTTCGGCCGCGACCTCGGCCTCGATCGCGCGCCGCACCGCGAGCAGGTGCGGCAGCGACGTGGCCTCGACTGCCTCCGCGTAGTCGATCCTCAGCGGCCGGATCGCGCCGTGCTGGTTCACGTACACACCGCTGCCCTGGCGCGGCTCGACCACGCCTTCGTTCTTCAGCCGCGAGATCGCCTCGCGGATCACGGTGCGGCTCACGCCGAATTCCTGCGCGAGCACGGCCTCCGTCGGCAGCTTGCCGGTGGCGGAGAAACTACCGACTTCGATCTGCTTGAGCAGTTGCTGCGCGACATGGTCGCTCATCGCACGGGCGGGAATTTTCTCGAACATGGTGCTCTGGTTTGTCAGGTTATGTGGTCATCATACAAATTTGAGTGTGCGACAGCATCAGGGATAACCCTCGGTTAAAGGTGGATAACGTCGGTCAAGTTGATTGGAACCGGTTCCAATTCAGCGAAACATGCGGCGATCATTCGTGGCGTGGCGGTCCAGAGGAATCGTGTCAGTCGCGATGGGGCAGTGGTGCATGCTTGGCAATGGCGAATTCCAGAGTGCATGACCGACGGCCTCACGTCGGTCGACACGCGGCCATCTGGATTTTCTGGCAGCGGACCGACGGTCTGCGTTCAATGGGCTCGATCGGTTCGGAAAGTCCGCCAATTCCATTGGAGCCGTGCCGAGTGTTTCGCGACGCTCGACCCTAAATCGCGGCATGGTATAAAGCGCTGGATTCCGGTGAATATATGATCAGGTTTTTACTCGGCTTTTATTCGATTCACTTGCCATCGGAGTTCGTCAAGCCGCTGCATCGAATACATGGCACGTGGCATTCGATGGCGCAAAAAACAAGGAAATTGTTCGGGAGACGCTCGTGTCGTTCAAATTCGGCCAGGTATTTTCTCGTGCGGCCCCGATAGCGCTCGGGCTCATGCTGGCGGCGTGTGGCAGGCACGACACGCCAGTCAATTATTCGCCGGCGGCGCAGTTCATGTCGTTATCCATTCCCCAGGCATCATTGCCACCTGACGCCGACGCCCAAGTGCGGGCGCTGATGAACGACGAGCTTCATGCAATCAAGGAGGCGGCGCAAGGCCAGCCGACGAAGCGTGATCTCAGGAGCACGGCGTTTGAACAGAATACCTTCCTGACGGTCTTGCGCTCGCCGGACGACATGAATGACTTCAAATTGGCGAGCCTCGACAGCGCGCGGATGCCTTCCGGCGTCAATCCGGGCCCGGATGACGTGCTGTTGGTGATTTCGCACCAGTCGGATCCCGGCTATGGGTACGTGGATACGGCCCAGACGGTGCCCGATGCACCGAATGGAAGCGATTCACTTACGTTGCGTATCACGTCGACCAAAGTTCAGATGCCTGGTACGGTGGTTGGCGCGGGATACTTTGACAACAACGTGTTCGTCATCAAGCGCGGGAAAGCATCGAAATTGATTCTGTCTCTGGACGACGTGCAGCAGGCTTATGAGCTAGGGGCTGCCACACGATAGTGCTTCCTTTATCGCGTCCAGAAAACGGGGCCATCTGCGAATTCAACCGGCATTTGAATACTGAATTCCTCGACCGGCTACCTTTCGCACAATGCCGAAACCGATCGGTCGCGGCAGCCGATTCAGCCTGAATCGTTGGCGGCGGTCAGTCAGAGGAAATGAGATTGGTTTGAGATAGCGACTCGTTATCCTCCGCCGCCGCACCGGCTTCCGCCACGTCACCCCCCCGTTCCCGATACGTCGCCGGCGGCACGCCGTACTGCTTGCGGAACTCGCGCCCGAGGTGCGACGCATCCGCGAACCCGCAGCTCGATGCGATATCGGCCACCGTGCGATCCGAGCTCGTCAGCAGCCACGCGGCCGTGCGCAGCCGCACCTGCTTCGCGAACGCCTGCGGGCTCTTGCCCGTTTCCGCCTTGAACAGCCGCTCGAGTTGCCGCGTGGACAAATCGAGCTTGCTCGCGAGCTCGTCGAGCGACAGCGCGCGCCCGACATGCTGTTCCATCAGGAGAATCGCGCGCTTGACCTTCGGATGCGTGGCCGGTTCGAGCCCCGGCGGATGCGGCTGCGGCGCATTGCCTTTCTGCATCTCGCCGACCAGCAGGATGCGCAGCGCCTTCTGCACGGTCGCGTGATCGAAATGACGCAGCAGGATCGCGGCGGCGACGTCGATCGACGCACGGCCGCCCGAACAGGTGATGCGGCGCCGGTCGATCACGAACAGCCGGTCGGCGATCAGCAGATCCGGGTCGGCGGCCGGAAAGCGCTCGATGAAATCCCAGTAGTGGAACCAGCTCACGCAGGTGCGGTGCCCGTCGAGCACGCCCGCGCGCATCAGCGTGAACACGCCGGTGCAGATGCCGACCACCGTCGCGCCGTCGGCCGCCGAGCGGCGGATGAAGTCGAGCGTCTCGGGGCCCGCCTGGGGGCCCGAATGCAGCAGCCCGCCGACCACCACCACATAGTCGAACGGCTCGGCCGCGTCGAAGGTTTCCCACGGCGTGATCTGGATCCCGCAGCTCGCGCGCACCGGCGCGAGGGTTTCGCCGATCACGCTCCACGCGCAGCGCACGGGCTTGCTGTAGTCGCCGTCGTCCGCCGACAGCCGCAGCATGTCGACGAAGCCCGAGAAGGCCGTCAGCGTGAAGTTCGGCAGGAGCACGATGCCGAAGCGGATACGCCGCGGCGCGGGTTCTGCGAGGGGGGAAGCGGGGACGTCGGTTGTCATTGCGGCCAATCTCTTCACGCCGGGCGGGCGGTCTCACTCAGTCTGTTGATACGGGTAATGCGGGTACGGCAAGCGGGCGGGGCCGGGCGGCGCGGATGTAGCCAGCGTCGCCGATCGGTTCCGGCCCGACTTGTGGTTTTCCGTCGCCAACCATCGCCAAAACGCACTTTCGGGGCTGCCGAAGTGGTGCTTGGCGGCGGTATCCCACGCCGATGCCGTTTTTGTTCTATCGGCCGATTTTACGCTTTGATGTACTGGCGCCAACGTCATTTCACGTGTGTCCCACCCAGAGGAAGCCAGATGAACGTCAGCGTCTTCGACCTGTTCAAGATCGGCATCGGCCCGTCCAGTTCGCATACGGTCGGCCCGATGATCGCCGCGTGCCGCTTCGCGTCGCACGTGGAGGACGCGAACCTGCTCGGGTTCGTGCGCCGCGTGCGGGTCGAACTATACGGCTCGCTCGGCGCGACCGGCAAGGGCCATGGTACCGACAAGGCCGTGCTGCTCGGCCTCGAGGGCCACCTGCCCGACACGATCGACCCGGACCTGATCGAGCCGCGGCTTGCCGCGATCCGCGCGGAGAAATCGCTGTCGCTGCTCGGCAAGCAGACCGTGCGCTTCGAGGAAAAGGAGCACATCGGCTTCTATCGCAAGCTGATGAGCGGCACGAGCATCGTGCACCCGAACGGGATGCGCTTCCAGGCCTTCGACGAGCACGGCCAGCTGCTCGTCGAGAAAGAGTATTACTCGGTCGGCGGCGGCTTCGTCGTGAACCGCGACGGCGATCGCGTGAACGGCGTGCGCGCGGCGGTCGAGGTGCCGTATCCGTTCCGTACCGGCGACGACCTGATGCGCCAGTGCCGCGAGCACGGGCTGTCGATCGCCGAGCTGATGATGCGCAACGAATGCGCGCTGCGTCCCGCCGACGAAGTGCGCGCCGGGCTGCTCGCGATCTGGCGCACGATGGCCGCCTGCGTCGAGCGCGGCTGCAAGGTCGAGGGCGACCTGCCCGGCCCGATGCGCGTGAAGCGCCGCGCGGCCGAGCTGAATGCGCGCCTGCGCGAGCGCTCGGAGGAATCGCTGCGCGACCCGCTGTCGATGCTCGACTGGGTCAACCTGTATGCGATGGCCGTCAACGAGGAGAACGCGGCGGGCGGCCGTGTCGTCACCGCGCCGACCAACGGTGCGGCCGGCGTGATTCCCGCGGTGCTGCACTACTACGTGAAGTTCGTGCCGGGCTCGAACGAAGCCGGCATCGTCGAATTCCTGATGACGGCCGCGGCGATCGGGATCATCTACAAGGAAACCGCGTCGATCTCCGGCGCGGAAGTCGGTTGCCAGGGCGAAGTGGGCGTCGCGTGCTCGATGGCCGCCGCCGCGCTCGCCGCGGTGATGGGCGGTACGCCCGACCAGGTCGAGAACGCCGCCGAGATCGGCATGGAGCACAACCTCGGGATGACCTGCGACCCGGTCGGCGGGCTCGTGCAGATCCCGTGCATCGAGCGCAACGCGATGGGCGCGATCAAGGCGCTGAACGCATCGCGGATGGCGCTCAAGGGCAATGGCCAGCACTACGTGTCGCTCGATTCGGTCATCAAGACGATGCGCGAGACGGGCGCCGACATGAAGACGAAATACAAGGAAACGTCGCGCGGCGGTCTGGCCGTGAACGTCATCGAATGCTAAACGAAGGATCACTAACATGAGCCGCTACTCGATATTCAGCCTGTTCCGCAACGGCCTCTCGTATCACGAGAACTGGGAAAAGCAGTGGAAGAGCCCGGAACCGAAGAAGGAATACGACGTCGTGATCGTCGGCGGCGGCGGCCACGGCCTCGCGACCGCGTACTACCTCGCGAAAGAGCACGGGATCACGAACGTCGCGATCCTCGAGAAGGGCTGGATCGGCGGCGGCAACACCGCGCGCAACACGACGATCGTGCGCTCGAACTATCTGTGGGACGAATCGGCCGCGCTGTACGAGAAGGCGATGAAGCTGTGGGAAGGGCTGTCGCAGGACCTGAACTACAACGTGATGTTCAGCCAGCGCGGCGTGATGAACCTGGCCCACACGCTGCAGGACGTGCGTGACACCGAGCGTCGCGTGAACGCGAACCGGCTGAACGGCGTCGACGCCGAATTCCTGACGCCCGCGCAGATCAAGGAAATCGAGCCGACCATCAACCTGAACAGCCGCTACCCGGTGCTCGGCGCATCGATCCAGCGCCGCGCAGGTGTGGCGCGTCACGACGCGGTGGCCTGGGGCTTCGCGCGCGGCGCGGATCGCGCGGGCGTCGACATCATCCAGAACTGCCAGGTGACGGGCATTCGCCGCGAAGGCGGTGCAGTCGTCGGCGTCGATACGGTGAAGGGTTTCATCAAGGCGAAGAAGGTTGCGGTGGTCGCAGCCGGCAACACGACGACGCTCGCCGACATGGCCGGCGTGCGCCTGCCGATCGAAAGCCACCCGCTGCAGGCGCTGGTGTCCGAGCCGATCAAGCCGGTCGTCAACTCGGTGATCATGTCGAACGCGGTGCACGCGTACATCAGCCAGTCCGACAAGGGCGACCTCGTGATCGGTGCGGGCATCGACCAGTACACGGGCTTCGGCCAGCGCGGCAGCTTCCACATCATCGAAAGCACGCTGCAGGCGATCGTCGAGATGTTCCCGGTGTTCTCGCGCGTGCGGATGAACCGCCAGTGGGGCGGCATCGTCGACGTGTCGCCGGACGCGTGCCCGATCATCACCAAGACCGACGTGAAGGGCCTCTATTTCAACTGCGGTTGGGGTACCGGCGGCTTCAAGGCGACGCCCGGCTCGGGCTGGGTGTTCGCGCACACGATCGCCCGCGACGAACCGCATCCGCTGAACGCGCCGTTCGCGCTCGACCGTTTCTACACGGGCCACCTGATCGACGAGCACGGCGCTGCCGCCGTCGCGCACTAACCCCCGCACTGAAGGAGAAGGAAACATGTTGCTGATCGAATGTCCGTGGTGCGGGCCGCGCGCCGAATCCGAGTTCTCGTGCGGCGGTGAAGCCGACATCGTGCGCCCGGTTGCGAACGAGAACATGACCGACCGCGAATGGGGCGAGTACGTGTTCATGCGCGAGAACAAGCGCGGGCTGCACAAGGAGCAGTGGCTGCACGCGCAGGGCTGCCGCCGCTGGTTCAAGGCCACGCGCGACACGGTGACCTACGATATCAAGGGCTACGAAAAGTTCGGCGAAGCTGCCGGCAACGCACACGAAGAGGGCACGAGCAAATGAGCCAGAAAGACCGCCTCGGCACCGGTGGCCGCATCAATCGCGCGATTCCGTTGACGTTCACGTTCAACGGCCGCACGTATCAAGGCTTCCAGGGCGACACGCTCGCGTCCGCGCTGCTCGCGAACGGCGTGCACTTCGTCGCGCGCAGCTTCAAGTACCACCGTCCGCGCGGGATCGTGACGGCCGACGTCGCGGAACCGAACGCCGTCGTGCAGCTCGAATCGGGCCCGTACACGGTGCCGAACGCGCGCGCGACCGAGATCGAGCTGTACCAGGGGCTCGTCGCGTCCAGCGTGAACGCGGAGCCGACGCTCGAGAACGACAAGTACGCGATCAACCAGAAGCTGTCGCGCTTCCTGCCGGCCGGCTTCTACTACAAGACCTTCATGTGGCCGCGCAACATGTGGCCGAAGTACGAAGAGAAGATCCGTGAGGCAGCCGGTCTCGGCAAGGCGCCGGAAGCGCTCGACGCCGATCGCTACGACAAGTGCTACGCGCACTGCGACGTGCTCGTCGTCGGCGGGGGCCCGTCGGGCCTCGCCGCCGCGCATGCGGCCGCCACGGCCGGCGCACGCGTGATCCTCGTCGACGACCAGCGCGAACTCGGCGGCAGCCTGCTGTCGTGCCGCGCCGAGATCGACGCGAAGCCCGCGCTGCAGTGGGTCGAGAAGATCGAGGCCGAGCTGCGCAAGCTGCCCGACGTGACGATCCTGTCGCGCAGCACCGCGTTCGGTTACCAGGACCACAACCTCGTGACGGTCACGCAGCGCCTGACCGATCACCTGCCGGTGTCGATGCGCAAGGGTACGCGCGAGCTGCTGTGGAAGGTCCGCGCGAAGCGCGTGATCCTCGCGACCGGCGCGCACGAGCGGCCGATCGTGTTCGGCAACAACGACCTGCCGGGTGTGATGCTCGCCGGCGCGGTGTCCACCTACGTGCATCGCTTCGGCGTGCTGCCGGGCCGCAACGCGGTCGTGTTCACGAACAACGATCGCGCCTACCAGACCGCGCTCGACCTGAAGGCGTGCGGCGCGAAGGTGACGGTCGTCGATTCGCGCGCGTCGTCGAACGGTGCGCTGCCGGCCGCTGCGAAGCGGCAGGGCGTGACGGTGATGAGCGGCGCGGTCGTGACGGGCGCATCGGGCAAGTGGCGCGTATCGTCGGTCGACGTCGCGTCGCTCTCGAACGGCCAGGTGGGCGGCAAGCTGCAGACGCTGCCGTGCGACCTCGTCGCGATGTCGGGGGGCTTCAGCCCGGTGCTGCACCTGTTCGCGCAGTCGGGCGGCAAGGCCTGCTGGAACGACGAGAAGGCCTGCTTCCTGCCGGGCAAGCCCGTGCAGGCGGAAGCGAGCATTGGTGCCGCAGCCGGCGAATTCGGCCTGGCGCGCGCGCTGCGACTCGCGGTCGATGCGGGCGTGGAAGCCGCGAAGGCGGCGGGCTTCGCGGCTGCGCAGCGCGCGGTCGCGCCGCAGGTCGCGGAAGCCGTCGAAGGCGCACTGCAGCCGCTGTGGCTGGTCGGCAGCCGCGAAGCCGCGGCGCGCGGGCCGAAGCAGTTCGTCGACTTCCAGAACGACGTGTCGGCCGCGGACATCCTGCTGGCCGCACGCGAAGGCTTCGAGTCGGTCGAGCACGTGAAGCGCTATACGGCGATGGGCTTCGGCACCGACCAGGGCAAGCTCGGCAACATCAACGGGATGGCGATCCTCGCGGGTGCGCTCGGCAAGACGATTCCGGAAACGGGCACGACGACGTTCCGCCCGAACTACACGCCCGTGTCGTTCGGCACGTTCGCGGGCCGCGAGCTCGGCGATTTCCTCGATCCGATCCGCAAGACCTGCGTGCACGAGTGGCACGTCGAGCACGGCGCACTGTTCGAGGACGTCGGCAACTGGAAGCGGCCGTGGTACTTCCCGAAGAACGGCGAGGATCTCCATGCGGCCGTGAAGCGCGAATGCCTGGCGGTGCGCAACAGCGTCGGCATCCTCGACGCATCGACGCTCGGCAAGATCGACATCCAGGGCCCGGATGCCGTGAAGCTGCTGAACTGGATGTACACGAACCCGTGGAACAAGCTCGAAGTGGGCAAGTGCCGCTACGGGCTGATGCTCGACGAGAACGGGATGGTGTTCGACGACGGCGTGACGGTGCGCCTCGCCGACCAGCATTTCATGATGACGACCACGACGGGCGGCGCGGCGCGCGTGCTCACGTGGCTCGAACGCTGGCTGCAGACCGAATGGCCCGACATGAAGGTGCGGCTGTCGTCGGTCACCGACCACTGGGCGACGTTCGCGGTGGTCGGCCCGAAGAGCCGCAAGGTCGTGCAGAAGGTGTGCCAGGACATCGACTTCGGCAACGAAGCGTTCCCGTTCATGAGCTACCGGAACGGCACCGTCGCGGGCGCGAAGGCGCGCGTGATGCGGATCAGCTTCTCGGGCGAGCTCGCCTATGAAGTGAACGTGCCGGCGAACGCGGGCCGCGCGGTGTGGGAAGCGCTGATGGCGGCCGGTGCCGAGTTCGACATCACGCCGTACGGCACCGAGACGATGCACGTGCTGCGCGCGGAGAAGGGCTACATCATCGTCGGCCAGGATACCGACGGCTCGATCACGCCGTACGACCTCGGGATGGGCGGGCTCGTCGCGAAGTCGAAGGACTTCCTCGGCAAGCGTTCGCTCACGCGCTCGGATACCGCGAAGGAAGGCCGCAAGCAGTTCGTCGGCCTCTTGACCGAGGACGAGCAGCTCGTGCTGCCGGAAGGCGCGCAGATCGTCGCGAAGGACACGCAGGTGTCGGCGGTCGATCCGACGCCGATGATCGGCCACGTGACGTCGAGCTACTACAGCCCGATCCTGAAGCGCTCGATCGCGCTCGCGGTGGTGAAGGGCGGCCTGAACAAGATGGGCGAGAGCGTCGTGATTCCGCTGGCCAACGGCAAGCGCATCACCGCGAAGATCTCGAGCCCGGTTTTCTACGATACCGAAGGGGTGCGTCAGCATGTGGAATGAAACCAGAAACCAGACGCAGGTGGCGGGCGCGGGCGGCGTGACGCTTGAATCGCCGTTCGTCGGCGCGGCCGACGTGCTGAAACCGCACCAGGCGCGCGCCTCGAAGAAGTTCACGTTGCGCGAGCGGCCGTTCCTCGATCTCGTCAACGTGCGTGGCGAGTTGAGCGATCCGGCGTTCGTGAGCGCGTTCGAGCGCGTGGTCGGCTGCCGGCCGCCGGCAGCGCCGAACACGGTCGCGCGCGGCGCCGAGTACGACGTGCTGTGGCTCGGCCCGGACGAATGGCTCGTGCGCTCGAACGGGCCGGTGCAGGCCGGCGTGCTGGAGGCGCAGCTTGCGGAGGCCGTGCAGGGTTCGTATGCGGCGGCCGTCGACGTCGGCAGCGGCTACACGGTTGTCGAAATCAGCGGCGAACGCGTGCGCGACGTGCTCGCACGCGGCTGCCCGCTCGATCTCCATCCGCGCGCATTCAAGCCGGGCCAGTGCGCGCAGTCGCACTACTTCAAGTCGTCGATCGTGCTGATCCCGACCGGTGACGATGCGTTCGAGATCGTCCTGCGTCGCAGCTTCGCCGACTACTTCGTGCGCATCATGCTCGACGCGGCCGCGCCGCTCGCATCATGAAGCCGTTCGACGAACCGTTCGTGGCGATCGACGCGCCGCGCCTGCGCGGGCGCGGCTGGAGCGTGTTCGTCGACGAACTGAAGGTGCCCGCGCGGATCGGCATTCATGCGCACGAGCATGAAGCGCCGCAACCGATCGTGATCGATGCGCGGCTCGGCTATCGGTGCGAGCCGAGCGAGCAGGGCGAGTGGATCGATTACGACGGCTATTGCGCGCGCCTTGCCGCGTTCCTGTCGCACAAGCCGCATACGCGGTTGCTCGAAACACTCGTCGCCGATATCGCGGTGCTGTCGTTCCGTGAATGGCCGGCGCTGGAGTCGTTGACGCTGTCGGTGTACAAGCCGAAGATCCGGCCCGGTACGAAGCGCGTCGGCGTGTCGCTCGACTGGACGCGCGGCGATTATTTGCGGTGGACGGGGGCGGCGGGGCAGTTTTGATGTGACGGAGACGGTCGACGCGGGTGTCGAAACGATGCCGGTCGGCCGCCGGCGTGGCACGTGTTGGTCTGTATAGTTCCTGAAATATGCGAATAATGTATCGACCATGAGTGCATCGCCATTTGTTCCTGAAATATGAGAACAATTCGCCATCCCCGGCATTCAAGCCTATAATTCCGATATTCTCGTAACAATGCCGTCGATTTGCGTTCGACGGCGTTTTGTTCCTGGTATCCCGGAATTATGGCCCGCACCTTACCCCGCCCGATTGCATCACCCGACCCGCTTGCACAGGATCTCGCGGCGTTGGGCGCGCTCGTCCGCAACCGGCGGGCGCAGAACCAGATGCGGATCGATGACGCGGCCGATATGCTCGGCGTCTCCAAGGACGTGCTGTCGCGGCTCGAAAACGGCCGGGCGGTGAGCCTCGACAAGCTGTTCAAGGTACTCGACGGTCTGGGGCTCAATTTGCTCGTCGTACCGAAACGCGAAGTGCCCGTGGCTCGCAAGGCGTTGCATGAATTGGCTGAGCCGACCGTTCCGGCGGGGGCGCGGGAGGGCGCGTGATGGTTCATCGCCTGCGCATCTCGACCAACGGTTCGCCCGTCGGGCAACTGACTTACGATGCCCGTCAGGATGACTACGGTTTTTCCTATGACCCGACGTGGCAGGCGCGCGCCGATGCGTTCGCGTTGTCGCCGTGCATTCCGCTCGACGGCAGTTCGCTTCCCGTGGGAGCGGTGCAGCGCTTCATCGGCAATCTGTTGCCCGAGGGGCGTGCGCTCGAAGTGGCCGCGGCGATGTACCAGCTTTCGAAGGACAACGTGTTCGGCCTGATCCGGATGCTCGGCAAGGAGCCGGTCGGCGCGTTGAGTTTCCTGCCGGACGACGCCGATGATGCGCAGGCACCGGAAGTTGCCGAGTCCGAACGTCGCGTGATATCCGCGGAGGAGCTGACCGACCGCATTCGCAAGCGCGACGCGATCCCGTTTCCGGTGTGGGACGGTCAGGTCCGTCTGTCGATTGCCGGCCATCAGGACAAGTTGCAGGTGCTGGTCGAGGGGGCGCAATTTGCACTCGTCGAAGGGGCGCTCAGCAGCACGCACATTCTGAAGCCGGAGTCGGGCAATCCGCATGCGCCGTTCATGGTCGCCAACGAGCATTTCTGCATGACGCTGGCCGCGCGCATGGGGCTGCCAGTGGCGCCCGTCGAGATTCGCCGCATCCCGGAACCCATTCTGCTCATCGAGCGCTTCGACCGGATCGTGACGACCGAGCCGGACGATCCGACGCGCGTCAGTGCGGTGCGGCGCCTTCATGTCATCGACGGATGCCAGGCATTGGACTTGCCGGCGACGCTCAAGTACGAACGCAACCTCGGCAACAATGCGGACGTGCGCACTATTCGCGAAGGCGTGAGCTTCGAGAAGCTGTTCTCGCTGACGCCGTGTCTCGAGACCCCCGCGGCCGCGCGCACGGCCATGCTGCGCTGGGCCCTGCTGCAACTGCTGATCGGCAACAGCGACGCGCATGGCAAGAACATCTCGTTCTTCGTCAGCAGCGGCGGGCTTGCTCCGGCGCCGCTTTACGACCTCGTTTGCGTCAACGTGTATGGCGACGCGTACGTCCAGGATATGGCGATGGCCTATGGGGATGTGTTTTGCACCGAGGAATTGACCGCGTTCGCGCTCGCGGATTTTGCGCACCGCGCCCAAATCCGGCCGGCGTTCGTTGCGCGCGAAATGTCGAAAATGGCGAGTCTGGCGAGGAAGCTCGCGCCTGAATTGGCGGCGTCCGACGTTTACGCGGGCGACGAACGTGGATGGGTCGGCAATATTTCGGAGTACGTGTGTGCTCAGGCCGATCGTGTATTGCGTATTGCGCCTATGGTGTCCAGGGTGAACGTCGATCTGCTTTGAAATCGGGTGTTCCACGGGCGATCGTCGCAACACGCAATGCGGCGCGCTGCAACGATCACCCTCAGCCTAAGCGTCAAGCCGCAGCTACCCCACCCAGCGCCGGATAGTCGACATACCCGCGCGCATCGCCGCCGAAGAACGTTTCGCGCTGCGCGTCGTTCATCGGCGCCCCCGTCTTCAGTCGCGTCACGAAATCCGGATTCGCCAGCACCATCTGCCCGTACGCTTCGAGGTCGGCCAGCTCCGACGTCACGTCCGTGCCGATCGCGTCGCGCGTGCGGCCCGGGCGGTTCAGGATCAGCGTGCCGTTCCAGCGTGCACGCAGGTCGGCCAGCAACGCTTCGTCGCCGTGATGCATCACGTGCAGGTACGCGAGACCGAGCGGGTCGAGCTGCGCGGCCAGGTAGCGATACAGGTCCGGCCCTTGCTCGCCTTCGTCGATCCCCCACATCGTGTTGCCCGGCGACAGGCGGATGGCGGTGCGGTCCGCGCCGATTTCGTCGGCGATCGCCGTGGCGACCTCGATCGCGAAGCGCGCGCGGTTTTCGATCGAACCGCCGTAGGCGTCCGTGCGGAGGTTCGCGCTCGGCGCGAAGAACTGCTGGACCAGATACGCGTTCGCGCCGTGGATCTCGACGCCGTCGGCGCCGGCCTCGATCGCGCGGCGCGCGGCGAAGCGGAAGTCGTTCACGGTGTCGCGCACTTCGGCGGTCGTCAGCGCGCGCGGCGCCGGGATGTCCTGCATACCCTTCATCGTGAACATGCCCGCGCCCGGCGCGATCGCCGACGGCGCGACGGCCTGGCGGTGATGCGGCGTATTGTCGGGATGCGACATGCGCCCCGCGTGCATCAGCTGGATGAACAGCCGGCCGCCGCGTGCGTGCACGCGGTCGCTGACCGCCTTCCAGCCGGCGACGTGCGCGTCGGTATAGATGCCGGGCGTCGTCAGGTAGCCCTGCCCGTCGTCCGACGGCTGCGTGCCTTCGGTGACGATCAGGCCGAGGTCCGCGCGCTGCGCATAGTATTCGGCGGCCAGCTCGCCGGGCGTGCCGTCAAAGGCGGCGCGGCTGCGGGTCATCGGCGCCATGACCAGGCGGTTTTCCAGCGTATATCGGCCCACGCGGACCGGGGTGAACAGTTGGCTCATGATGCGTCAGCTCCTCGAGATTCGGGATGACGGCGCCGGGTCGGTGCCGCCTCGGGCGCCGGCCGCGCACGGGTGTGCCGACCTCGCCTCCACGCAGTCATCATCCATTGCTTCCTTTTCGGGATAAACCAGGTAATCTGGATAACATTGATCCATTGATGGAGCAGTAAGCATGGAACTGCTGAACGACATGGCGCTGTTCGTCGAAGTCGTGAAGGCGAAGGGCTTTCGCAGCGCGGCCGAGACGCTGGGGATGCCGAACTCGACGCTGTCGCGGCGGATCGGCGCGCTGGAGAAGGCGATCGGGCTGCGGCTGCTGCATCGCACGACGCGCCGGATCGAGCTGACGGAGGCCGGCCAGCTTTACTTCGAGCGCTGCAAGCGCATCGTCGACGAGGCGCGGCTTGCGCACGAGCAGCTCGGCGGGCTGCTGGCGGAGCCGACCGGGGTGCTGCGCGCATCGTTTCCGGTCGATTTCGCGGTGGTCATCCTGGCGCCGCTGGTCGTCGAATTCGCGAACCGCTACCCGAAACTGACCTTCGATTTCGAACTGACGTCGCGGCGCGTCGATCTGGTGAGCGAGCCGTTCGACGTGGCGATCCGCATGGGGCCATCCGAGGATTCGCAACTGATCGCGCGGCGGCTCGCGACGCTCCGGAATTATCTGTATGCGTCGCCCGGCTATCTCGCGCGTGCCGGCGAGCCGCAAGCGCCGGAAGACCTCACCCGGCACGCGTGCCTCGGCCTGCAGCGGAGCGGATCATGGACGCTGCACGACGGCACGCGTTCCGTTGCGGTACCGGTGAGCAGCCGCTTCGGGGCGAACAGCGTCGGCATGCTGCGGCGCCTGGCTACGCTCGATGCGGGCATCATCGTGCTGGCGGAGGCGATCGTCGCGGACGATCTGGCCGCCGGCCGGCTGCGCCGCGTGATGCCCGCCTGGGAAGGCGAGCCGCTGCCGGTCTACGCGATGACCGAAACGCGGCTGCTGCCCGCGAAGACGCAGCATTTCATCGAGTTTCTGCGGGAGCGTTTCGCGCAGGCGTGACGGGAGGTTGCGCGGGCATCCTTCCGTCGATCACTGCTGCGCCGGTTGCGGCGCGTCCAGCTGCGCTTCCCATTTCTTCAGGATGCGCACGCGTGCCTGGCTGAAATCGACCCAGCAGCTCATCCGCGCGTCTTCCGGGATCGTCTGCTGCGGATTGGCGGCTTTCACGTAGTCGCAGGTGTCGTCGGCGAAGCGGGTCCAGCTTGCCTGCGATTTCGCGAGCGCGCTGGCGGCATCGGGGTTGCGCTGCTTGAGCTTGCGCTCGAGCGACCGGTACGCGTGCTCGACGGCCTGATTGTTCTGGTCGAGTATGCAGATCCACACGTTGTTCATCGTCGGGCCATGCTTCTCGCAATCGACGGCCGCGAACGCGGCGGTGTGGCCGATCGCCAGCGCGGCGACGGCAAGGAAGCGGGAGGCGTGGCGCATGCGTGTCGAACGAAGGGGACTAGTTGCTGCGGACCGACGTCGGGCTCGACTTCTCGCTGACCGGCACCATGCGGGCCTTCGCATCGCTCGCGGGGTTCGCGGCTTTCGCGTCGTCGTCCGGTTCGAGCACGAAGCGGAACGCATCGACCCGCTGCATCACCTTCGCTGCATACGCGTTCGAACCGCCGCTGTAGCTCCTCAGTCCGGCCCGCACATCGCCACCGGCCGCCCTCACGTAGCCCGACAGAATTGCGGAGCCGACTTCGACGTTCGCGTTCGGTTCGGTCAGGTCCTTCACGTTGCGCACCAGGCCGCGGTGCGCGGTCGGCACGACCTGCATCAGCCCGGTCGCGCCATGCTGGCCGCGCGCCTTTTCCTGGAAGCGCGATTCGATCGAAATGATGGCGTAAACGAGTGCGGGCGGCAGCGAATATTTCGTCGCAGTGACGCTCACGATATCGGCGAGCTTCGCGGCGCGTTCCCGCGCGACGCCGAATTTCTTCGTCAGGTAGGACGTGATGCGGCGGTTTGCTTCGTTCGGCTGATCGTTGGCGTCGGCGAGCGGTGCGGATGCAACGGTCGGTGCCGATGCGGCCGCTTCGGGCGCGAACGCAGGCAGTGCGGGCGCCTGCTGCGCCGATGCCTGTTGCGCAATGCCGAGCGAAAGCACGATCAGCCAGAGAAACCGTCGCATGGTGGAGTGCGGGGAATGGGAAGGCGCCTAGTATATCGGCCAATTGCCGCAGGTGGTCGAAGGCTGGCTCGAATGAAAGCGGCATGTAGGCTTGTGTCGACTCGCGTCGGGCCGCGAGCCGATCGTTGCGCGGACACGCATCGGAGTCCGGATGAACGTCGCCAGGCGTGGCGTTTCGGTCGTTTTTACAGGTACCTGTGCGTGACAGGATGTGTCCCCACGCGCATTACGTGCGCCGGGCGGCCGCTACCCGTGCAAGCGCGCCGATCGCATCGCTGACGAGCACCGCGAGCAGCCCGACGATCACGCCGCCCTGCAGCACGAACGCGGTGTTCGACGTCTGCAGCCCCGCGATGATGACGTCGCCGAGCCCGCGCGCGGCGACCGTCGAGCCGATCGTCGCGGTGCCGAGATTGATCACGACCGCGAGCCGGACCCCGTTGACGATCACCGGAAACGCGAGCGGCAGTTCGACCGACACGAGTTGCTGCCAGCCGCTCATGCCCATCCCGCGCGCGGCGTCGACGACGTCGCGCGGCACGTCCTCGAGCCCGGCGATCGTGCTTTCGAACACGGGCAGCAGGCCATACAGCACGAGCGCGATCAGCACGGGCTTCAATCCGAAGCCGACGGCCGGCACCGCGAGCGCGAGCACCGCGACGGGCGGGAAGGTCTGGCCGATGTCGACGACGCTGCGCGCGACCGGCAGGAAATCCGCGCCCCACGGCCGCGTGACTGCGATGCCGGCCGCGACCGCGACGATCGTGCCGATCACGCTCGACAACGCGACCGTGCCGAGATGCGCGAGCGTGAGGTCGAGCAGGCTCGCGCGATCGTAGATGACCGGTGCGCCGTTGTCCGCGAACGGCGCGAACCATCCTTGCAGCCATGCGGGGCGCAACAGCAGCACGAGCAGCAGCGCGAGCGCGGCGGCGCGTGCGACAGTCGCAAGAAGCGCCGACCGCTTGGGCTGCACGCTGCTGCGCGTCGTCATGCGGGCTTCCTGGCGTGCGCGCGGATCGCATCGAGCGTGATGCGGCGCGTGTTGTGGCCGTTGCCATCTTCCACTGGCAGCACATCGACACCGCGCCACAGCAGCTCCGACACCGCATCGCGCAGCGTGCGCGTCGCGGCGATCGGTTCGCCGTCGGCATGACCGGCTTCGGCCACCAAGTCGATCGGCGTCAGCGCGAGCAGGCGCAGCGGCCGGTCGACGCCCGCGACGAGCTGCTCGACGACGCCGGCTGCCGGCTTGCCGAGAATCTCGGCCGGCGAAGCGACCTGCAAGAGCCGGCCGCCGTCCATCACCGCGATCGTGTCGCCGAGCTTCAGCGCTTCCTCGATATCGTGCGTGACGATCACGACCGTGATGCCGAGGCGGCGCTGCAGCGCGAACAGGTCGTCCTGCGCCTTGCCGCGGATGATCGGATCGAGCGCGCCGAACGGCTCGTCCATCAGCAGCATCGCGGGCTCGGCCGCGAGCGCGCGCGCGACGCCGACGCGCTGCTGCTGGCCGCCCGACAGTTCGTGCGGCAGCTTGTCCGCGAACTCGGCCGGTGCGAGATGGAACAGGTCGAGCAATTCGTTCACGCGCGCGTCGATGCGATCGGCGGGCCAGCCGAGCAGGCGCGGCACGGTCGCGATGTTGCGCGCGACGCTCCAGTGCGGAAACAGCCCGTGCCCCTGGATCGCATAGCCGATGCCGCGCCGCAGCTGCTCGGGCGCAACGGTGGCCGTATCGACGCCGTCGATGCGGATCGTGCCGCTGGTGGGCGCGATCAGCCGGTTGATCATGCGCAGCAGCGTCGACTTGCCGCTGCCCGATGCGCCGACGAGCGCGGTGATCGTGCCGCGCTTCATCGTCAGCGACACGTCGTCGACGGCGACGATGTCGCCGAAGCGTTTGCCGGCCCGTTCGATCTCGATCATCCTGCACGCCCTTTCGCGAGCGTGGTCGCGGCTTCGAACATGACGGCCGCCACCAGCGCGAGCGCGATCGTCGGGATCGCGCCGAGCAGCACGAGATCGGCGGCCGATTGCCCGATCCCCTGGAAAATGAAGGTGCCGAAGCCGCCGCCGCCGATCAGCGCGGCGACCGCGGTCAGCCCGATGTTCTGCACGAGCACGATGCGCACGCCGCTCAGGATCACCGGCAGCGCGAGCACGAGATCGACACGCAGCAGCCGCTGCGTGCGCGTCATGCCCATCGCGCGCGCCGCTTCGGTCACGTGCGGCGGCACTTGCCCGAGCCCGACCACGACGCTCGACGCGATCGGCAGCAGCGAATACAGGAACAGCGCGAGCACGGCCGGCGCGACGCCGATGCCGCGGATGCCGAGCGCGGCCGCGAGCGGCACGCGTGCGGCGAGCAGCCCGAGCGGCGCCATCATCAGCCCGTACATCGCGATGCTGGGGATCGTCTGCACGATGTTGAGCACGGGCATCGCGACGGTACGCACGGCCGCGATGCGCGCGCACGCGATGCCGAGCGGCACGCCCGCGATGAGTGCGGCAGCGACCGAGCCGCCCGCGAGCGACACGTGCCGGATCGCCTCCCGCCAGAAATCGTCGCTGCGCACCGCGTATTCGCGCATCACCGAGAGGCCATCCCACCAGCCGCTCGCGAGCGGCACCGAAATCGCTGCTATTGCAACGACGAGCGCGGCGAGGCGCCGCCACGGGCCGAATGCGAGCCGTGCGAGCGCGTCCGCGACGAACACGGCCCACGCGAACAGCAGCAGCCAGACGCCGGAGGAGGGCGACACGCGGGCGAGCATGTCGTCAGGTGCGACGACGTGCGTCGCGGCCGCGCCGACTGCGTACGCGAGCGTCGCGAGCCACGCGCAGCCGGCCGCGAGCCGCCACGTGGGGCGGCTCGCCGTCATCGCCCACAGCGCGCCGACGATCCACAGCGTCGCGAGCGCGGCTGCCTGCGGGGCCGGCAGCGCGGCGAACACCGACAGGTCGGTGCCGGCCGCGATGCGGTTCGGCCGCAGCACCGCGAACGGCAGGCCGAGCACGGCGACGATCGTCAGGATGCCGATCAGGATGCCGACCTTGTCCGCCGTGATGCGCCGCGCGGACGCTGCCGCGCGACCGGTCATTTAACGAAGCCCTTCGATTTCAGGTAGCTCTTCGCGACGCCGGCGGCCGGTTCGCCGTTGATCTGGATGCGCGCGTTCAGCGTCTGCA
Source organism: Burkholderia sp. Ac-20349 (assembly GCF_017104865.1). Lineage (NCBI taxonomy): Bacteria > Pseudomonadati > Pseudomonadota > Betaproteobacteria > Burkholderiales > Burkholderiaceae > Burkholderia > Burkholderia sp. Ac-20349. The sequence goes on along the minus strand of NZ_JAAGPM010000027.1, from coordinate 22,484 downwards.
GCGTCTTCAGGTCGAGGCTCGCGAATACGGGCTTCAGGTAGTCGGCGATCTGCGGATGCGCTTTCAGCACGGCTTCGCGGATCACCGGCGCGGGGGCGTAGACGGGCTGCACGTGCTTGTCGTCGTCGAGCACCGCGAGGCCGCTCGACGAGATCCCGCCGTCGGTGCCGTAGACCATCGCGGCATTCACGCCGTCGGTCTGGTTCGCGGCGGCCTTGATGGTCGCGGCCGTGTCGCCGCCGGACAGCACGACGAGCTGGTCGGGCTTCAGCTTGAAGCCGTATGCCTTCTCGAACGACGGCAGCGCCGACGCGCTGTTCACGAATTCGGCCGACGCCGCGAGCTTCACCTTGCCGCCGCCGGCGACCCACTTGCCGAAATCGGAGAAGGTCTTCAGGTGCTGCGACTGCGCGACGGGCGCGAGCACGGCGACGCCCCACGTGTTGTTCGCGGGTGCCGGGGTGAGCCAGACGAGATGGTTCGCCGCGTAGTCGAGTTGCTTCGCGGTGTCATAGCCCTGGCTTGCGTTCTTCCACAGCGGATCGTCGGCCTTGTTGAAGAAGAACGCGGCGTTGCCGGTGTATTCGGGGTAGATGTCGATCTCGCCGCTCGTGAGCGCCTTGCGCACGATCGGCGTGGTGCCGAGCGCGATCTTTTCGGTGACGGGGATGCCGTGCGCCTTCAGCACCTGCGCGATGAGGTTGCCGAGCAGGTTGCCTTCGGTGTCGATCTTCGACGACACCACGACGGGCGTGTCGGCATGCGCGCCGGGCGCGACGAGGGTAGCGGCGAGCGCGAGGCCCAGGATCCGGGCGGGCAGGGCGAGCTTCATCGGGCCAATCTCCAGGGCGAGGGCGTACGCCGAAAGTTACTTGACTGAGCCGGCTTTGGCAAACCGCGTGCGGCGGCGTGCCCACAGCCCGTGTGGGGATAACCCGCATCCGTGTTGCAGGCTTGTTACACTGAAATCCGTTCCCGCCTTGCAGACACTTCCTGACATGAAGCCCGAGTTGCTGGTTCTGATCGCCTTGCGCGGCGACGCGCATCGCGAGATCGCCGCGTCGTTCGACGTGCGCTACGCCCCGACATCCGAAGCACGCGAACGCGCGATCGCCGAACACGGCGACACGATACGCGCGGTGCTGACCAACGGCAGCACGGGGCTCACTGCCGCCGAGATCGATCGTCTTCCGCAACTCACGTTCGTCAGCGCACTCGGCGCCGGCTACGAGCACATCGATGTTGCGCATGCCAAGGCGCGCGGCATTGCCGTGGTCACGGGCGCCGGCACCAACGACGATTGCGTCGCCGATCATGCGTTCGCGCTGCTGCTCGCGGCCGTGCGCAATGTCGTGCAGCTCGATGCGAAAACCCGTGCGGGCGTGTGGCGCGACGGACTGGCGATGCCGCCGAACGTGTCGGGCAAGAAGCTCGGCATCGTCGGGCTCGGCAAGATCGGCGAGAAGTGCGCGCGCCGCGCGGCCGGCTTCGACATCGAGATCGGTTATCACAACCGGTCGGTGAAAGACGTCCCCTACCGCTATTTCGACCGCGTCGACGCGCTCGCGCAGTGGGCCGATTTCCTGATCGTCGCAACGCCGGGCGGCGCGGGCACGCGGCACCTGATCGATCGCGCGGTGCTCGATGCACTCGGCCCCGGCGGGTTCGTCGTCAATGTGTCACGTGGCAGCGTTGTCGATACCGCTGCTTTGGCGGAGGCGTTGCGCGACGGGCGCATCGCGGGCGCGGGGCTCGACGTGTACGAAGGCGAGCCCGAGCCGCCGCGCGCGCTGACGGATCTCGACAGCGTCGTGCTGACACCGCACATGGGCGGCTGGTCGCCCGAGGCGCTCGATCGTTCGGTGCGGCAGTTCATCGACAACGCCGAGCGGCACTTCGCGGGGCAGCCGGTACTTACGCCGGTGTGAGGGCAAGGCAGCAGGCGCGAATCAGGTCGCCTGCTTGCAGAATTCCCAATAGAACGCCGGCAGGTTCGCCGGCTTGTCGGCATCGAGGTCGATCCAGCCGAACTGGTTGTGCTCGTCGCTCAGGACGATTTCATGACGATCGACCTGGCACTGGAAGCACACGATGAGTACGCGCTTGCCTGGCACGACCTCGCACGAACGGCTCGCCACGTAGCGGATCGTCGAAGCGACGATTCCGCACTCCTCCTGCACTTCGCGCGTGACGGTTTCTTCGAGCGATTCGCCTGCTTCGGGCCAGCCGCCCGGCAACTCCCATTCGTCGCGCGGATTGCGCAGGAACAGGACCGAGCGGCCGTCGCGGACGATGGCTTTGGCGCTGATGGGGATCATGGGGGGTCACCGTTGGCGTTCGACGTTCGCAGCCTATCGCAGGTGTTCCCTTCGTGCAGCGAGCCGGCGCCGGCTGGCGCGCAGGCGGGGGAGGCCGTACCGTGACGCGGGACGCCGGCGTGCGCGTGCGCATCGGTGGATGATGAGGCCAGCGGCACCGTCAACGACGTACCGGCCGGATCAGGCGTCCGACGGTGCGGCAGTTTCTTGACGACGCGCCACGGCATGTCGCGGCGCAGCCGGTGCTCGTGCCGCTGTGACGGCGGCGCGTGCGGCAGATCCGACCGCTTCCCTGCATCGAGCCTGAGTCGGCACGTATTTGTACGGAACCGGCGCGCGAAGACGAAAAAAAGTTGCGTCCAGACGGCCAATTCAGAGCCGAAATATCGATTCACCTGAAATAACATTTCACTCCATCAAGTCCGGCGACTGGCCGGATGCGTGCTGCACATGGAGACGATCGATGAATACCCCTGTCGTACCGCTGCCCGCGCTCGAGCTGGATGGAGCGCTTCTCCTCGACCAATTGAGACGGCTTGGCGAAGTCGGCGCCGATCCCGAGATAGGCGGCCGGACCCGTATCGCGCTGACGGACGACGAGCGGGCCGGGCGCGATCTCGTCGTCGCATGGATGCGCGAGCTGGATCTCGACGTCCGGATCGACCGCATCGGCAACATCTTCGGCACGTTGCGCTCGGCAACCGACGGCGGCAACGAGCGCCCGCTGATGATGGGCTCCCATATCGACACCGTGAAAAACGCCGGCGCACTCGACGGGTGCTATGGCGTGCTGGCCGGCCTCGCCGTCGTGCGTGCGTTTCGCGACGCCGGGCTCAAGCCGCGCCGCTCGATCACGATCGGCGCCTTTACCAACGAAGAGGGCATCCGGTACCAGCCGGACATGATGGGTTCGCTCGTCCATGCCGGCGGCATGCCGGTCGACGCGGCGCTGGATACGATCGGCATCGACGGCACGCGCCTGGGCGACGAACTCGCGCGGATCGGCTATGCGGGCGATCTCGAGCCCGGCGCGATCGTGCCGCACGAATATCTCGAACTGCACATCGAACAGGGGCCGATCCTCGAGGCCGAGCAGATTCGCATCGGCGTGGTCGAAAGCCTGCAGGGCATTTCATGGCAGCAGATCACCGTGCAGGGGAATGCGAACCACGCCGGCACGACGCCAACGCATCTGCGGCATGACGCCGGCTGGGCCGCGGCGGCGATCGCGACCTTCCTGCGCGAGCTGGCGGTGGCGAGCGGCACGACGCTCGCGACGATCGGCATGTTGCGCATCGAGCCGAACGTCATCAACGTGATTCCGCGCAAGGCCGTGTTCACCGTGGACCTTCGCGATCCGGACGAGCTGCGCCTGCAGGACGCGGAGCAGCGCCTGGCCGACTATCTCGACAAGGTGTCGGCGGAAGAGGGTGTCAGGATCACGACCGAACGTCTGGTCCGGTTCGAACCGGTCGTGTTCGACGCGGGGCTGGCCGCGGAAATCGAGGCGTCGGCCACGCGGATGGGATTCTCGAACCGGCGCATGACATCGGGTGCCGGCCACGACGCGCAAATGATCGCGCGCATCGCGCCCGCGGCGATGAACACGGCAACCACCGCGCGCATGATCTACGCGATGGAGCGCAACCGGACGATGCCGAAGCTGTTCGGCACGCTGCATCCCGTTTATGGCGTGCCGCGCGCGGCGATGTGGTTCAACCTCGGCGTGTCGTTCGTGTTCATGTTCTTCTTTCGCGGTTGGGGCACGCTGGCCGCGGTGATTTCGGTCGCGACGGTCATTTCGTTTCTGACCGGCCCGGTCAGCGTGATGGCCCTGCGACGGCATGCGGCCGATCTGCCGCGGCCGCTGCGAATCGCATGCATGCCGATCGTCGCGCCGTTTGCGTTCGTCTGCGCGTCGCTGGTGCTGTACTGGGCGTGCTGGCCGTTGACGGGGCAAATCATCCTGCTGATCGTCGTGGCGCTGCCGGTCTACCTGTATTACCAGTCGAAGAGCGGCTGGGCCGATTTCCGCGCGGAATTGCGTTCGGCCTGGTGGATGGTGGCTTACCTGCCGGTCATGGCGCTGCTGTCGCGGTTCGGCGGGCGGGAGTTTGGCGGGTACGGGATCATTCCGGACGGATGGGACCTGGTCGCGGTGGTGATCGTTGCGCTTGCGTTCTATCGCTGGGGTGTCGCCAGCGGGCGGCGTACGACGTATCTCAGCGAATACGCGACATCGCAGCCGGCGGGCTCACAGGACGACGAGATGCCGCTGCCCGTGAAGCAGGCCGGCTGACGACCGGTGGTATGCAACGCGGTATCGCGCGCGTGCGGCCGTTCCCGACCGCACGCGCATCGCCCGCTTCAGGTCAGGACGACACCAGCGGCACCGTCACCGACGTGCCGGCCGGATCGAGCGTCAGGCCCGTGCCCGGCGTCGGCCGCAGCGTGGCCTCGTTGTCGCTCGACAGGACGACGAGCCCCAGCCGGTGGCCGGCTTCCAGCTTGTAGTCACGCGGCATGAAGGTCAGCTTCAGGTCGTACGGCATCCCGGGCAGCACGGGCTCCGAGCGCCACTCGGAGTACCGGTTGCGCGGATCGGTCCACGCACGCGTGACGATCGTGGCCGTACCGTCCGGCGCGCGATCGACCAGCAGGGCCGTCACGTTGGCCACCGCCGTGAAGGTCAGCCTGACGCGTGCGGTCGCGGAACCCGACAGGCGTGTCGCGGCCGTGAGCGGCGCGGTTTCGAACCGGCTGCGGTTCTCGCCCGTCGGCGCGTTCGCCAGCGTGAGCGCGGTAATGCGCGCATCGTCGGTGAAGCGCGCGAGCGGGCCGCCGCTCGGCAGCCGCAACAGCGTGCCGGTGCCCGCGCCGTCGCCGCCCGCGAAATACGTGACCGGCGTGGCGCGGCGTGCGGCCCAGTCCGCTTCCTTCAGCAACGTGCCGTCCGCCTGCTCGATCACCGCGCGCGGATCGCGTTCGACACCGTTGTCGAAACCGATCAGGTAGCGCGTGAACCAGCGGTTCACTTCCGCGGTCCACGCATCGGCCATCGCCGGCACGCGGGTCGGGTCGGTGTGCTTCAGGCGATGCAGCCACAGCTGCGTCGGCACGCCCTGGCGCCGCATCGCGAGATGCCACGCCGTCGACTGGTCGACGCGCACGTTGTCGTCGGTCAGCCCCTGCGCGACGAGCGCCGGCGCGACCGCGTACGCGGTCGGGATGTCGCGCGCGGCCCAGAACGGCGAATAGTCGCCGGTCTTGCGGTCTTCCTGCTGCAATGCTTCGTCGATCAGGTGCGTGCAGCGCTCCGGATGCGCGTTCGTCAGCAGCGCCTTGATGTACACGTCGACGTCTTCGCCCTGATAGCCTTCCGGCGCGCGCACGAGCCCGCCCGAGCGGTAGTAGCCGTACATGTTCGTCAGCCCGGCGACCGGCACGATCGCGTCGAGCCCGCGCGTGCGCAGGCTCGCGACCATCTTCGGCAGCGTGCCGTCGTACGACACGCCGTACATGCCGACGTGGCCCGTCGACCAGTTCGCGACGACCGTCTTGCCGTTCGCGTCCTTCGCGGTTGCGTCGCGGCCGAGCCAGCGGATCACCGATGCCATAGCGACCGATTCGTCGCGCGTGAGGATCGTCGGGCAGCCGTCCGAGCCGGCGGTGCCGAGCGAATCCGCGTAGACGATCGTGAAGCCGCGCGGGATGAAGTAGCCCTCGATCCACGAGCGTCCGGCGGCGGCGGCTTCGACCTGCTGCAGCATCCGAACCTGCGGCGCGGCGGCCATGATCCGTGCGGAGGCGCCGGTCGCTGCCGTGGCCGCGGTGGCGGCCGGATGCGGCGTGCCGTCGAGTTCGACGTCGACGTTGTGGTCGGGGCTGTCGGCGAGGCCCGCGTAGTACGGGCTCGCGAGCACGATGACAGGCGTACGCGCGCCGTTCGCGGTTTCGGTGGGGCGCACGATGCGCACGTGAATGCGGTCGCGCGTGCCGTCGCCGTCGGAATCGACCGGCGTGTCGACCCACGCGTTCTCCTCGATCGTGCCGCCCGACAGCGACGGCTGCACCTGGCCGTTCGCGATCACGGGCCGGTAGCGGCCGCCGCTGGCCGGATTGGCGTACGGGACGCCGGACGGCGAGATGCGCGATGCGAGCGACTGCTTGTCGGCCGCCGATGCGGCGGCCCCCTCCTGTTGGCCCTGTGCGAGTGCGGAAACGCCCGCCACGCTGCCGCCGTCGTCGCCGCCGCACGCGGCGAGCGTCGTGGCTGCAACGAGCGCGGGAAGCCACGCGCGACGCAATCCGGTTCGATGAATGTCCATTGTCGACCTCTTGTTGTGATTGTCTGGAACCGGACGGCCCGCGATATGCCCCCTGCGGCCCGACCGGGTGCTGCATCGGATGAAACGGAACGGCACCTTCGAAAGCGCCGGGCGTGATGCCCGGGTGTCACGGCCGGTGTCGAGGCGACTGCATCGCCCCGACCGGAAAGCGTCAGCGCGGCGGCTGATTCGTGCCGCCCGGTCGATGCGGGGCCGGCGGCGCGAAATGAATGCAGGAGTGCGAATCAAATGCGGGCATGCCCGATCTTCCTTCAGGTTTCAGACGAAACGGAACGGCACGATGCGATGAGGCGGGGATGTTGCGAACGGCGGTGCTGCAACGGCAGGAAAGCGCGACGCGAGTCGGCGGGGCTGGCCGGAATGCTTTCCGGAAGCTTGCGCCAAACTTATCTCAGTGAAATCTTGGTGTCAAACTTTTTTAGTTTGAGTCAAACAAAGTTTTAGCGCGCGCCCAGCGATCGACGTGAGACCGGTCTAAATTTCCGGGAAATCTTTCCGTAAACGGTAAAAAACGGATTGAAAGGAGAGAGAGGGCATGACGACTTCAGTCACGGCAGCGAGCGGCCTTTCGCTCGTGCAGATGGCGCAGCAAGCGGCGCTCGACGGGCGCCCGCAGACGGACGCGGCGTCCGGGCAGCAGGACGCGCCGATCACCATCCGGGCGCTGGATCAGGACGCGATGCACGCGGCGCGCATGAAGCAGATGTCGATGCTGGGCGACCTGTCGACGAAGCTGCGCGGCGTCACCAGCCAGCTCGCGACGAGCCTGCACGAGATCATCGCGAAGCGCCCCGATCTGGCCGACGCGCAGTTCGATTTCAAGACCGGCAACGGCCGGATCGAGGTCGTGTCGAAGACGATGAAGGAAAGCGATCGCGCGTGGGTGGAGTCGACGCTGAACGCGAACGCGGGCCTCGTGCTCGCGACGCGCGAATTTCACCAGCAGGCCGTCGACTTTGCCGAGCAGGGCGCGGCCTCGGTGGGCGAGACGTTCACGGACGACGATCGCAAGGTGGCCAGCCAGCGCGCCGACGCGGACTTCCTCTTCATGAAGGAGATCAATACGTCCGTCGCGCGCAACCAGAAGATCGAAGAGGCCGGCGGGCATTTCACCACGCAGGACGGCACGCCGTTGACGTTCGAGCAGTCGGCCGGCAGCGCGCGCGGCACGCTCGCGCTGCTGGATACCGATCGCCAGCTGTCGTCGGGCGCGGCGATCTTCGTCGACGATGCGGGGCAGAAGACCTACGGCAGGCGCGCGGGCCTGATCGACGTCGGCTTGGAGGCTGCGTTCGAGGACATCCTGAACGGCCGCAACAGCATCGGTTTCCACGAGATCGCATAACGACGCGCTTCGTCGAGTCGTGCACCGGACACCGCGCGCCTATTCGTCGCGCAGCGCTTCGGCCGGCCGTACCCGTGCGGCACGCCAGCTCGGGTAGAGCGTCGCGACGCACGACATCAGGAACGCGGCCGCGGCGATCTCGATCACGTCGGTCGCTGCGAGCTTCGACGGCAGCGAGCTGAGGAAGTACACGGACGGCGTCAGGAAGCGGATGCCGAGCAACTGCTCGATCGCCGGCAGCACCCACGGGATGCTCACCGCGATCGCGCAGCCGAGCGCGACGCCCGCCAGCGTGCCGGCGAGGCCGATCGTCATCCCCTGGATCGCGAAGATCTTCATGATCGACCCGGGCGGCGCGCCGAGCGTGCGCAGGATCGCGATGTCGCCCTGCTTCTGCGTGACGGTCATCACGAGCGACGACACGAGGTTGAACGCGGCGACCGCGACGATCAGCATCAGGATCAGCGACAGCATGCGCTTTTGGAGCCGCTCGGCTTCGAACCACGTGCGGTTCTGCCGCGTCCAGTCGCGGATATAAAGCTCGCCCGACAGCGTGCGCGACAGTTCCAGTGCGATGTCCGGCGCGCGCTGCAGGTCATCGAGGCGCAGCCGGATGCCGGTGGGCGCGCGCACGTTGAACAGCGTCTGCGCGTCGCGGAGATGGATGTATGCGAGCGCGCTGTCATACTGGTAGTGGCCCGACTCGAATGTGCCGACCACGTTGAACTGCCGGAACTGCGGCAGCGCGTCGCCGATGCGCGCGGTATTGCCGGGCGCGAAGAACGTGATGCGGTCGCCGATCTTCACGTGCAGCGCATCGGCCAGCGCCGAGCCGAGCACGATCCCCATCTCGCCCGGCACGAGCGCGTCGAGCCGCCCGGTCTTCAGCTTGCGCGCGATCTCGGACACGCGCGGCTCCAGCACCGGATCGATGCCGCGCAGCGCGACGCCCGTTACGCTCCCCGCGTTCGTCAGCAGCGCCTGCGCATCGACATAGGGCGCGACGGCGCGCACCGCCGGATTCTGCAGCGATTCGTGCGCGGTGAGCCGCCAGTCGGGCATCGCGCCGGTCGGCGAGAAGATTTCCACGTGCGCGAGCACCGACAGCATCCGGTCGCGCACTTCGGTCCGGAATCCGTTCATCACCGACAGCACGACGATCAGCGCGGCGACCCCGAGCGCGATGCCGGCCATCGCGGCGCCGGCAATGAACGACACGAAGCCGTCGCCGGCCGAGCGCCGGCCGCCGCGCGCATAGCGCAGCCCGATCTGCCATTCGAACGGGAGTTTCAAGCGTTTTCCTTTCATTTCGATTCGAATCATGCCGAGCCGCGCATTCTAGCGAACGCCGCGCGACCGCGCGCAGCGGTTGGCCGGCGAGCCGAAATCCGCCCGACCGGCCGGTTATCCGGCAGCGTTGCGCGCCGGCACGCCGATATTTCCATCGTTTCGGGTCTGATCGATAATGGCGCCCAGCATCCGGTCGAACATACCAAGTATTTACGGCGCAACCGGGCCGCGCCGTCACAAGACCCATAACGATTCGGGGAAGGTTGCCGCACCCGGCAGCATGTCCTTGACAAGGAAATAACAATGGATTTGCTGCGCTTCCTGCTGCTCCTGCCCGTTCGCGTGGCGGGCTTCGTCTGGTGGCTGCTCGGCTGCGTGCTGCGGCCGCTGGTCGGCGACGTGTCGTGGACGGCGCCCGCGTGGATGGGTGTCACCGTCGCGGCCGTGCGCCGCCGCCCGTGGCATGCCGGCGGCCTCGTGCTGCTCGCGGCCGCGCTGGGCTACGGCGGCTACTGGTTCAAGCATCGCCCGAAGCCGCCCGAGCCCGAGACCGTCAGCTTCACCGTGAAGGCGCCGGCGATCACCACCTATGAGGTGGACGACAGCGACAAGCCGAAGATCACCGTGCATCCGCTCGAAGTCGTGTTCGCGCAATCGGCCGCGCCGATCGAACAGGTCGGCAAGCCGGCCGGCGACGGCATCGAGATGACACCCGCGCTGAAGGGCGCGTGGGAGTGGGTCGACGACAAGACGCTGCGCTTCACGCCGGCGGCCGACTGGCCGGTCGGCGCGCACGTCGAGGTGCGTTTCGCGGTGCACCGGGTGTTCGCGCCGCAGGTGACGATGCACGACGACCGTTTCGCCTTCGACCTGCCGGCGTTCGCCGCGACATTCGGCAACAATGAGTTCTACCAGAACCCCGACAATCCGGCGGAGAAGCAGGCGCTGCTGCAGCTGCGCTTCAACTACCCGGTCGATCCGGCCGAGTTCGAGAAGCGCATCGGCCTCGTGCTGGTCGGCCGCGACGGCAAGAATTCGACGCCGCTGCGCTACACCGTCAGCTACGACAAGATGAAGACGAGCGCATGGATCCACTCGCAGTCGCTCGCGATCCCGCTTGACTCGATGGCGGCACGGCTCGACGTCGACAAGGGCGTGAAGAGTGCGCGCGGCGGCAACGGCACGCCGGACGTGCTGCACGCGTCGGTTGACGTGCCGGGGCTCTACAGCCTGTCGATCGACAACATCGCGCCGACGCTCGTCGACAACGAGCGCTACGAGCCCGAGCAGGTGCTCGTCGCGGAAGCGTCCGACGGCGTGCGCAGCGCCGACCTGGCCGCGCGCGCCAAGGCGTGGGTGCTGCCGAAGCGCAAGCCGGGCGTCGATCAGTCGGACGACGATCCGCCGTACGAATGGACCGTGGCCGACATCAGCGATGCGGTGCTGAAGCAGTCGAAGCCGCTGCCGCTCGACGCGGTGCCGACCGAGAACGACTACGCGACGCTGCAAAGCTTCAAGTATCACGCGACGCCGGGTGATCGCATCGTCGTGCGTTTCGAGGGCGACCTGAAATCGGCGGGCGGCTACCTGCTCGCCAAACCGGTGACGGCCGCGTTCACGGTGCCCGACTATCCGAAGCTGCTGCGCTTCATGGCCGACGGTTCGCTGCTGTCGATGAGCGGCAGCAAGCGGCTGTCGGTCGTGTCGCGCAACCTGCCGGGGATGAAGGTCGAGATCGGCCGCGTGCTGCCCGGCCAGCTTCAGCATCTGGTGAGCTTCAACAACGGCACGTACGCACGGCCCGAGCTGTCGTATTCGTTCAGCGAGGATCACATCGTCGAGCGCTTCGTGCAGACGCGCGCGTTCCCGGCCGGCGAACCCGGCAAGGCGCATTACGAAGGCATCGATCTCGGCCAGTACCTGAAGGGCGGCAAGCGCGGCGTGTTCCTGCTGCACCTGACGAAGTACGACCCGGCCGCCGAGAAGAAGAAGGCCGACGACGCGAAGGACGGCGACGCATCGTCCGGCGACGGCAGCCAGGATCAGTCCGACAACGCCGATTCGAGCGACAGCAACGGCAACGGCGACGACAGCGACAGCGCGCTCGGCGACACGCGCCTGATCGTCGTGACCGATCTCGGGATGCTGGTCAAGAAGGCGCTGGACGGCAGCCAGGACGTGTTCGTGCAGTCGATCCGCAACGGCCGCCCGGTTGCGGGCGCAACCGTGTCGGTGCTCGCGGTGAACGGCCAGGCGCTGTTCACGCAGACGACCGGCGCCGACGGCATCGTGCATTTCCCCGCGTTCAAGGGGCTCGACCGCGAGAAGCGGCCGCAGCTGTATGTCGTGAAGAAGGACACCGACCTGTCGTTCCTGCCGGTGGCCGGCCGCGATCGCCAGCTCGATTTCTCGCGTTTCGACGTCGACGGCGAGCGTAATGCGACCGGCCAGGGGCAACTGTCCGCGTACCTGTTCTCGGATCGCGGGCTGTATCGCCCTGGCGACCCGTTCCACATCGGCCTGATCGTGCGCGCGGCGAGCTGGGCGCGCAGCCCGGCCGGCGTGCCGCTGCAGGCGGAGATCGTCGACCCGCGCGGGATCACCGTCGAGCGCAAGCCGGTGACGGTCGATGCGACCGGCTTCACCGAGCTCGGCTATACGACGGCCGAAACGGCGCCGACCGGCACGTGGACGGTCAACCTGTACATCGTCAAGGACGGCCAGCCGGGCGCCGAGCCGATCGGCAGCACGACGGTGCAGGTGAAGGAGTTCCTGCCCGACCGGATGAAGGTCGACGCGAAGCTGTCGCAACAGGTCGTCGAAGGGTGGGTGAAGCCGAAGGGGCTGAAGGGCATCGTCGATGCGCAGAACCTGTTCGGCACGCCGGCGGAGAAGCGCCGCGTCGCGGCGACGCTGACGCTGCGCCCGGTGTGGCCGTCGTTCCGCAGCTGGCAGGGCTATCACTTCTTCGACGCACGCCGCGCGAAGGAGGGTTATACGACGACGCTGCAGGACGGCACGACCGACGACAAGGGCCATGCCGAGTTCGATCTCGATCTCGACAAGTACGCGGACGCGACCTACCAGCTCTATTTCCAGGCGAAGGCCTACGAAGCGGAAGGTGGGCGTAACGTCGCCGCGAACGCGCAGACGCTCGTGTCGAACAACGACTGGCTCGTCGGCTACAAGTCGGTCGACGATCTCGGCTACGTGAAGCGCGGCAGCCCGCGCACGGTGCGGCTCGTCGCGATCGATCCGAACGCGAAGGCGATCGACGTGAAGGGCCTGCGCGCGCAGCTCGTCGAGGAACGCTACGTATCGGTGCTGACCAAGCAGGATTCCGGCGCATATAAATACGATTCGCGGCTGAAGGAAGTGCCGGTCGACGAGAAGCCGCTGACGATTCCGGCAGCCGGGCTCGACTTCACGCTGCGCACCGACAAGCCGGGCAGCTATGCGCTCGTGATCCGCAACGCGGACGGCGCCGCGGTGAACCGGATCGAGTATTCGGTCACGGGCGATGCAAACGTCACGCGTTCGCTCGACCGCAACGCGGAGCTGCAGGTGAGCCTCGCGAAGCACGACTTCAAGCCGGGCGAACAGGTCGAGATCGCGATCCGCGCGCCTTACGCGGGCAGCGGCCTGATCACGATCGAGCGCGACAAGGTGTATGCGCACGCGTGGTTCCATGCGGATACGACGAGCTCGATCCAGCACATCACGGTGCCGGCCGGCTTCGAGGGCAACGGCTACATCAACGTGCAGTACATCCGCGATCCGTCGTCCGATGAAATCTTCATGAGCCCGCTGAGCTACGGCGTCGTGCCGTTCTCGGTGAACCTCGATGCGCGCCGCAACGCGGTGTCGGTCGATGCGCCGGCGCTCGTGAAGCCCGGCGAGACGGTGAATTTCACCGTGCATTCGGCGAAGCCCGCGAAGGTCGTCGTGTTCGCGGTCGACGAGGGCATCCTGCAGGTCGCGCGCTACAAGCTCGGCGATCCGCTGAAGTTCTTCTTCCGCAAGCGGATGCTCGAAGTCGGCACGTCGCAGATCCTCGACCTGATCCTGCCGGACTTCGAGAAGCTGATGGCGATGGCCGCGCCGGGGGGTGACGCCGACGATGCGATCGGCCGTCAACTGAACCCGTTCAAGCGCAAGCGCGACAAGCCGGTCGTCTACTGGTCGGGAATCGTCGACGTGAACGGCGACACGCGCCTGAGCTACACGGTGCCCGACTATTTCAACGGCAAGCTGCGCGTGATGGCCGTGTCGGTGTCGCCGGACCTGGTCGGCACATTCGAAGGCGCGACGACGGTACGCGGCGATTTCGTGCTGTCGCCGAACGTGCCGACGACGCTCGCACCGGGCGACGAGGCCGACGTCAGCGTCGGTGTCGCGAACAACCTGACGGGTGTCGGCAACCAGCCGGTGCCGGTCGCGGTCACGCTGAAGACGGGCCCGCAGTTGCAGGTGATCGGGCCGGCCACGCAGAACGTCGCGCTCGCGCCGCAGCACGAGGGCGTCGCGATGTTCCGCGTGAAGGCGACCGACACGCTCGGCTCGGGCGCGCTGTCGTTCGGCGCGCGCTACGGCGCGAAGGGCGCGCAGCAGCGCGTCGACGTGTCGGTGCGTCCGGCCGCCGCGTTCCGCACGCAGCTCGACATCGCGCGGCTCGATCCGGGCAAAAAGGCGAACGTGCCGAACCTGAGGTCGATGTACGACGCGTATGCGTCGCGCGACGCGAGCATCTCGACCGCGCCGCTCGTGCTGTCCGAAGGGCTGTCGTCGTATCTCGTCAACTTCGAGCACTACTGCAGCGAGCAGATGGTGAGCGCGGCCGTGCCGCGCGTGTTCGCGGCGAAGTGGCTGTCGGTGCGCGCGCTGACGAGCGCGATGCATGCGACCGACCCGGGTGCCGACGCGACGAACGCAGCGGCGATTACGCAGTTCCTCGGCGTGCTGCGCAGCCGGCAGAACGCGCAGGGCGGGTTCGGCCTGTGGAGCGCGACGCCCGATGCCGATCCGTTCGTGTCCGCGTACGCGATGCACGTGCTGCTCGATGCGCGCGAGCGCGGGATCGCGGTGCCGAAGGACATGCTCGACGCGGGCAACCAGTATCTGCAGAAACTTGCAGCGAACGATTCGCTCGGCTCGCTCGACCTGCTGCGGCAGCGCGCGTACGCGGTGTATCTGCTGACGCGCCAGGGCAACGTGACGACCAACAGCCTCGCGGCCGTGCAGAAGCGGCTGCAGGATGCGTATCCGAACGACTGGAAGAACGATCTCGCGGCCGCGTGGCTCGCCGCGTCGTATCAGTTGCTGAAGCAGGACAAGGAAGCGGCGGCACTGATCGCCGGCCCGCAGGCGCTGCTCGAGCGCAAGCGCGCGTCCGACGGCGGTTACGTGACCGGCTACTACCTCGATCCGCTGACGCGCGACGCGAGCGTGCTGTACCTGATCGCGAAGCACTTCCCGGAGCGCGTGCGCAAGCTGTCGCCGCGCGCGATGGACAACCTCGCCGCGCCGCTCGTCGACAACCGCTACAACACGCTGTCGTCGGCGATGACGATCCTCGCGCTCGATGCGTATGCGGCGTCGAGTGCGGGCCAGCTCGACCAGCTCGCGATCGACGAGGTGCGCGCGGGTGCCGCACCGAAGGACGTGTCGTCGATCCAGGCGAACCTCGTGCGCTCGGGCACGTGGTCGGGCAGTGCGTCGCGTGTCGACTTCGTGAACGGCAGCACGCTGCCCGCGTGGTGGGTCTCGAGCCAGTCGGGCTACGATCGCGGCACGTCGACGAAGGCGATCAAGAACGGGCTGGAGATCGTGCGCGACTACACCGACACGGACGGCAGGCCGCTCGACAAGATCACGCTCGGCCAGGAGATCGACGTGCATCTGAAGATCCGTGCGACGGGCTCGGCGAACGTCGGCAACGTTGCGATCGTCGACCTGCTGCCGGGCGGTTTCGATCCGGTGATCGCGCCGCCGCCCGTTACCGACACGCAGGACGGCGACAGCAACGGCGATGGCGGCGCGTCGGCGCCGGTGGCCGATGCACCGTGGCGTTCGCCGATCGGCGTGAAGGGTTCCACGTGGCAGCCGCAATTCGCGGACGTTCGCGAGGATCGCGTGGTGATCTACGGCACCGCGACGACCGACGTGCGCGAGTTCGTCTACCGGATCAAGGCGAGCAACGCGGGCCGCTTCATCGCGCCGCCGGCATACGGCGAGTCGATGTACGACCGCCGCGTGCAGGCGCAGGCGCCGGGCGGCACGACGCTGACGGTGGAGCGCGTGCGATGACGATGAGGACGCCAAGTCGTGACCTGCTGTGCCGGGGGCGAGGAGCGCCCGCGCGTGACTGACGACGTTTCGGTGCTCCGGCGCGCGCTGCACGGCGCCGGCCGCTGGTTGCATCGCTGGCAGAACTGGATCGCCGGCGCGCTGCTCGTGTTCGGCGCGCTGGCCGCGTGCCGGCTGTGGCCGCATCCGCCGCTGCGCGACTGGAAACCGTCGTCGGTTGCGGTGACGGACGCGCAGGGCCGGTTGCTGCGCCTGACGCTCGCGAAGGACGACCGCTACCGGTTGTGGGTGCCGCTCGACCGGATGTCGCCGCAGCTCGTCGAAGCCGTGATGCTGCACGAGGACCGCTGGTTCTGGTGGCATCCCGGTTTCAACCCGTACGGGCTCGCGCGCGGCGCGTGGATCACGTACGTGCGCGGCGGCAATCCGCAGGGCGGCTCGACGCTGACGATGCAGCTCGTGCGCTCGCTGTGGCGGCTGAACACGCGCACGCCGGCCGGCAAGCTCGAGCAGGTCGCACGTGCGGTGCAGCTCGAACTTTTCTATTCGAAACGGCAGATCCTCGAAGCGTATCTGAACGACGCGCCGTACGGCCGCAACGTCGAAGGCGCGGGCACCGCGAGCGTCGTCTATTTCGACCGGATGCCCGACGCGCTGACGCTGCCCGAGGCGCTCGCGCTCGCGGTGATTCCGCAGGACCCGGCGCGGCGCGTGCGCGGCGGGCAGGACGAGATCAACCGCGCGCTGGCTGCGTCGCGCAACCGGCTGTATGCACGCTGGCTGACGAAGCATCCGGGCGATGCGTCGCTCAAGCCGCTGTTCGCGTTGCCGCTTGCGATGCGGCCGCTGTCCGCGCTGCCGTTCGACGCGCCGCATGCGGTCGATCAGGCGCTCGCCGCACGCAGCGCGTGGCGCACGACCTCGGGCGGCGCGGCGGACGACCACGACGCCGGCGCGCGGCTCGTGACGACGCTCGATCTCGACCTGCAGCGCACGCTCGAACGGCAGATCGCACGCTATGTCGCGCGCAACGATACGCGCGGCGTGCGCAACGCGGCGGCGATCCTCGTCGATACGCGCGACATGGGCGTGAAGGCGCTCGTCGGCTCGGCGAACTTCCTCGACCGCACGATCGACGGGCAGGTGAATGGCACGCTCGCGCGGCGTTCGCCGGGCTCGACACTCAAGCCGTTCATCTATGCGCTCGGCTTCGACCAGGGCGTGCTGCACCCGCAGACCGTGCTGCGCGACGTGCCGACCGCGTTCGGCCCGTATGCGCCGGAGAATTTCGACGGCCATTTCCTGGGGCCGATCACCGCGACCGATGCGCTGAACCGCAGTCGCAACGTACCGGCCGTGTGGGTCGCGTCGCAGCTCAAGTCGCCGGACCTGTACCGGTTCCTGCAGGACGCCGGCGTGCGCCGGCTCGCGAGCGCGCAGCACTACGGGCTTGCGCTCGTGCTCGGCGGCGGCGAAGTGACGATGCAGGATCTCGCGGCGCTTTACGCGATGCTCGCGAATCGCGGCGAGTTCCGGCCGCTGCGGCTGCGCGCGGACGAACCGGCGCTGCCCGGCCGGCGCCTGTTGAGCGCCGAGGCGAGCTACATGACGATGGACATGCTGCGCCAGCACCTGCGCCCCGACGAGACGAGCGGCGCGCAGCCATCGAGCGTGCCCGTCTACTGGAAGACCGGTACGTCATGGTCGTTCCGCGATGCGTGGACGGCGGGCGTGTTCGGCCCGTACGTGCTGGTCGTGTGGGTCGGCAATTTCGACAACTCGACCAATACGGCGTTCGTCGGCGTCGACGCGGCC
Source organism: Burkholderia sp. Ac-20349 (assembly GCF_017104865.1). NCBI lineage: Bacteria > Pseudomonadati > Pseudomonadota > Betaproteobacteria > Burkholderiales > Burkholderiaceae > Burkholderia > Burkholderia sp. Ac-20349. The sequence goes on along the minus strand of NZ_JAAGPM010000027.1, from coordinate 5,061 downwards.
GCGCCGCTGTTCTTCCAGGTCGTCGATGCGATGAATGCCGAGCGCACGCTCGTCGAGCCGCCGCGCGCGCTGCCGCCGAAGCTGAAGCGCGTGCGGATCTGCCTCGCGAGCGGCGATTTGCCGAACGAGTGGTGTCCGCAGCAGGGCTGGACGTGGTTCATTCCGGGCACGTCGCCGATTCGCGTGAGCACCGTGCACCGGCCGGTCGTGATCGACGATGCGACGGGGAAGGCCGCGTGTCCGCCGTACGACGGCAAGCGCACGCATACGGAGATCTTCGAGTTCTGGCCGTCGGATCTGCAGCAGGTGTTCGCGCAGGCCGGCATTCCGCGCCGGCGGCCGCCGCAGAACGCGGACTGCCGCGACGCGGGGCAGGTCGAAGGCGATCCGCCGCGCATCACGTCGCCGCTGCGCGGCAGTACGTATGCGATGCGCGTGAGGAGCACGGAGGAGACGCGCATCGCGTTCAACGCGACGGCCGATGCGAGCGCGCATGCGCTGTACTGGTTCGTCAACGATGCATTTGTCGGGCGCAGTGCGCCGGGCGATGCGCTGTTCTGGCAGCCGCGGACGGCTGGCAGTTATACGGTGCGCGTGGTCGACGATCACGGGCGCAGCGATCAGCGGCCGCTGGCGGTGGGGTTGGAGCAATAGCGGTTGCGCGCCTGTCACCTGGGTGGCTGTCGTGTGACTGCGTCGACCTCTGTTGTGCTGGGTGGATTTCCGCGGACATGGGGCAGACTGTCGGCATTCGGCCGGCGCCATCGTTCGACAACAGTGCAGCGAGAAATGAAATGATTGCAATCGACGTCGCGTGGAAGCACGCTTTCGAGGCGGAGCCGGTCCGACTCGTTTCGGTGCTGGAACGGAATCGCCATGAGGTGCGCAAGCTCGAATTCTTTCGCGACGGCCGGGTGGGATTTGCCGACGAAGCGAGGTCGTCGCATGGAACGGAGCTTGGAACGGTTCCGGTGCCGCCGCTGGTCGAGATCAACGCCGATCCTGAATTCGATGGAAGAGCGATCACGTTGGAAGATTTCGAAACGCTATGGTCGTGCCATGTGACACGTATCGATCGCGTCGACTGAGTGTGCGGCGTTGGGCCGCAATCAGTCGCTCGACATCGGCGCGTAGATCGCCGACCATCGATAACGAGAACGTCGAACGTCATCGTCCGCCGTGATCGGCAACATCGGAAGCGTGTCTGCACGATGCGGTTGGGTGGAATCGTGCAGTCCGAGCCATTCGTCACCCGCAACAGGAATTTTCATCATGACGGCCACACCGCCGGAGCGCATCGCAATCAATCATGACGAGTTCGACGCGAAGTACGTCGGCCGAACGGTTAGCGGCAGCCAGTTCTTTTTGACTACGCCGTTTGTACCCGAATCCTCGAAACGACCGGGCGCGGAATATGTCGCGCTTTATCTGTTTGATGCCGGAGGCATCTTGCAGGAGGCGCGAATCGAAGCCTTTGGCTCGCGTGCCGACATGGATCTGACGGCACGCAATGCCTGCTGCGAACGGTATCTGGCCGAGCTTGGCGAAGTGCAGTACGGTCGCATCGAGATCGCCCCTTTCTCTGTCGAACGTTTCGGCGTCACGTTTGGACTCGTGGCGGACGACAGGGACGAAGACGACGACGCAGCGCTATACATCATGGAGCCAGGAAACTATATGGCTTTCTTCGAGCCGTGGGACAGCGGCGACTACGACACCTGAATTGCTTGCTGGTGACAGCAGGGCAGGCGTACCTGCCTGACGACCTCGTGGCGAGTGGCCGTTGCCGGTGAAGCCGGCGGACTGCTGCGGGGCGTCAGGCGACCTCGACAGAAATCCCCGCATCCATCTCCGGTCCTCTTTCCCGATGCCAGTCACAGCGGCGCACGGGCAGCCTTCCATCACCCATATCCGCCTTCGCCTGCAGCCCCTTCAACCCCTGGATCGCGACCAGCAGCGCGCACCCGTGCGCGTCCGACCCCTATCACGGGCGTAGTGATCAGCGGCCGCTCGCGGAGGGGTTGGAGCAGTAGCGGCCCGCTCGCGCCGGTTCAGACGCTGTAGCCGATCCTCAGGACCCCCCATGGTCGTCCGCCGACGACGATCGGCGCGGAAACGTCCTTCATCAGCGCGAATTGACCATTGCCCATATCGCGCCGATAGGTCTGCAACAGGAACGGCTTGGTATGCGACACGGAGGTGCGCGCCGTCCGGTCGTTGTAGATCCGGCGGTTCCGGCAATTCGCCGCGTTCCAGGTGGCGTCTGCGCGCTGGGGCAGCGAGAATTTCCGGTTGTGGGTCGGCAGGTAGCACTGCCTGTCGAAGCTGGCGCAATAGACGATGCGCTCGTCGAACCCGAGCACCGGCTCCTGGATGGCCGGCAGCACGCGATCGGTGAAGGCCGTGAAGCGCGTCACGAACTGCTGCGGGTCGGTGCCGGGAATCGGCTCGTAGTGCACGTCGAAGAGCGCGTCGAGCGCGATGTCGCCGCGGCTGACCGCCTCCTCGAAGAGCTTGCTGATCGCGGCGGCGGTGTTCCGTGCCGTTTCGATCAGGCGCGTGTCGGGCGATTCGATGCCGGTCGCGGCCGTGAGTTCGATGAGTGTCTCGGAGACGGAGAGCAGATTGCCGAGCCGATCCTTGGCCTGTGAGAAGTTGTCGCTCGAGTTTTCGACACCGGACGCCATCTCGCCCACCTGTTCGTCGAGGCGGTGGCACTGCGTCTCGATCTCGTCCGTCAGCGACGCGATCTGTTCGGCTTCGCCGGCGAGTTCGGTGATCGCGTGCCCGGTCGCGTGCACGACTTCGCCGATCGTGCGCGTGCCCTCGCGTACGCGGTGCGCGCGCGCGGCGTTGTCGGTTCCGTCCGCGATCAGGTGTTCGGTCTGCTCGGCGAGGCGCGCTAAGGTCGTTTCGATCTGGGCCGTGGCCTGCCCGGTCTTGGCGGACAGATTCTTGACCTCGGCTGCGACGACGGCGAAGCTGCGGCCCGACTCGCCCGCGCGCGCGGCCTCGATCGCGGCGTTCAGCGCGAGCAGGTGGGTCTGGCGAGCGATGACGGAGATCTCCTCGGACACGGCCCGCACGTGATCGAGCGCGTCGCGTAGCGCACCCATCTGGCTGCCGATCGCGGTGACGCCCTCGACGAGGACGTGAATGTCGGCGAGCGATGCCTCGATCGTCTGCTGCGACTGCCGGACCGCGCTCGATGCGTTGGCGCTGACGTTGCGCACCTGCAGCGCGGCCTCGGCGATCCGGTGGTTGCCGCGCAACGTAAGGGCCGCCGATTCGCGCAGCGTATGGCAGACCTCCGCCTGCCGGGCGACGCGGGCGGCGACTTCCTCGACGTGCCCCGACACGTCGCAGATCTCGATGCCGAGCCTGCCGGCCTGCTCGGCGATGTCGCCGACGAGTGCGCGTGATGAACGGCGGCCGCGGCCGATTCCGAAAAGGTTCACGTTGCTGGGTCTCCTTGAGGGCGCACCCGCCTCGTTCCTGGCGGATAGTGGGCGTGCGCTCCTGACTTGACGGCAGCGCGGCCGCGGACTTGAGGTCGGGTAAACATCGAGGCTGGATGGTCGGCGCGATGCCGGGCGCGGCACGTCGTTCCCCGTGCTCTCGGCGTGCGGGGACGGCCGTGTGCCGGCCGTCCGCAGGCTGCGTCAGAATACGTGGTGGATGCCGGCATTGACACCGACCGTCGTGCCCGGCAATCCGAACAGCGCACCGCCCGTTATGCCGAGGCCCGTATCCATCGCGCCGTGGTTGTTGACGACGCCGACCTGCGCATACAGGCCGGTTCGCTTCGACAGGCTGTAGTCGGCGCCGATCGCGGCAAGCAGCGAATGATTGTGCGAATCGTTGCGGTCGGTCGTATACCACGCGCCGGTGTTCAGGTCGAGGGCCGGCGTGACGCGATAGTCGAGACCGGCGCTATACACGTTGTTGCTGAACGAGCCGGCGACCTTGTAGCTCGTGAACGACGCCTTGCCGGTCACCGGCCCGAATGTGTAGGCGGCGCCGATCGTGCGGCCGACGAATGCGACCGTGCTCGGAACCGGCGTCGGCGACGTGCCGCCGTTGCCGTCGTAGAGTGCCGCGTTGAGCATGAATGCGCCATTCGTATAGGTGAGGCTGCCGGAATACTGGCGTCCCGCCTGGAAATCTCCGGCCTTTCCGCCGAATCCGAACATCGCGCTGCCTGTCAGCCCGGCGATCGTCGGGCTCGTGTACGAAATCGCATTCGGGTTGAAAAGACCCGTGACGAGCACGTTGTCGACGTAAGGGATCAGCGCGGCGCCGAAGTGCGAGATATTGCGGGGATCCGATCCGAGCACCGCGAGCACGAATGGCGAGAACTGCAGGCCGACCTTCGTCTCGCCGAATCCGCCGTCGATTCCGACCCACGCCTGGCGACCGAAGAAGTTGCCGTTCGAATGGCCGAACGCGCCGTCCGTGATGTTGAAGCCGCTTTCCAGCTTGAATCTCGCATGCAACCCGCCGCCGAGATCTTCGGTACCCGTCATGCCGAAATTGGTCGGCGTCATGCCGGTGTCGGTCAGCGCGAACTGGCGTCCGGCGTTGCCACCGGTTGCGGAGTCGAGCGATCGGCTCGTATAAAGCAATGCGGCGTCGAGGTCGCCGTACAGCGTGATGCTGCTCTGAGCGAAGCTGCTCGTGCTTGCCGCTGCGCCCAGCAGTGCCGCGCAAATCATCCGTGTCCTTCCGTTCATCGTCTGTCTCCGTTTTGTTGAGTGTTGTAATACGTATAACTAATTAAAAATGCGGCGACGGAATCGATTCGAGCCGCCTGCATGCCGTGCCGTCGGGGAACGCACGGCGATGCTTCTCGCGGGCCGGATATGGCCGTGCTCCGGCGCCGCGGTGATGCGGAACGCCCGCCGCGGCGGGTGGTGTCACATCGAGCGGTTCAACTGCTCGAGGATGGCCGGATTCTCGAGCGTGGACGTATCCTGCGTGATCGCCTCGCCCTTCGCGAGCGAGCGCAGCAGGCGCCGCATGATCTTGCCCGAGCGCGTCTTCGGCAGGTTGTCGCCGAAG
>NZ_JAAGPM010000274.1:0-3630 GCF_017104865.1 Burkholderia sp. Ac-20349 | reverse complement strand
GGCCCGCGTCCGCGCAACGCCGGCACCGCGGTTGCGCGCGGCAGGCGCAGCGCCTTGCAATGGAACGCGGCATCGACGCCTTCGACGCGCAGCATCCCGCCTTGCTCGGCGAACGCGACGAACGACGGCATGCGCGTGACCGCCGCGCTTTCGCAGCGGCGGCCGACGAGCGCGTCGCGCGCGGTGCCGAGCAGGTCGCACGCATGCGGGCTCGCGGCGACGATGCGGCCGTCTTCCGACACGGCAAGCACGCCGCTCCAGCTCGAACCGAGATACGCATGGCGCGGGTGGAACACGAGCACGACGTGCTCGGGGAAATAGACATCGAACAGGCGCGTCTCGATGTGCGTGGCCGCCGCGCTCATCAGCATCGACATGTCGTCGAGCGTGAGCGGCAGTTCGCCTTCGCGGGTGAGGTCGAGCACGCCGATCGGCTTGCCGTGCGGGTCGCACAGCGGCAGCGAGCGGCACGAGAAGCGGCTCAGCCGGCCGAGGAAATGCTCGCCGCTGTCGATCGCGACCGCGCGGCCTTCGACGAGCGCGGTGCCGAGTGCGTTCGTGCCGCGCAGCGATTCGCACCAGCTCGCGCCGGCGCGGATGTCGCCGATGCCGAGCGCGGCGAGCTGGCTCGCGTCGCCGTCGACCGACAGGATCGTTGCGCGCGCATCGGCCAGCAGGATCATCCCGTCGCGTCCGCAGCGCTCGGCGAGGAATTCGAGTTCGGGGGCGGCCGCGGCGAGCAGCAGGCGGTTCGCGTCGTGCAGCTCGTCGAGGTTGCAGAATTCATGCAGGTTCAGCCGCGCGTCGTCGTCCCAGCGCACGCCGTGATCGAGGCTGCGCCGCCACGACTGGTCGATTTCGATGCGCAGGCAACCCTGCGGCAGCACGCCGTCGGAACTGAGGCGCTCGCGAATCAGGCGGGTTGCCTGCAGCCGGTCCGGAAGTCGTTGGCCGGAAGGGAAGTAGTCTTGCACGTCGCCCCTCCTCAGGAGAATGTCGGGCCGTCCGATCCGGCGCGGCCGCACGCAAAAAGGCTCGGCGAGTCTGGCATAAGCCCGGGCATAAATCCATCCGGTCAAAAACCTAAGGCCCAGGCGGGGCGCGGCAGTGCGGGCGATTCGCGCGGGCGGGCGGACCGCAATCGACGTGCGTGACGGGGCGGCGTGCATGGCTCGAGGGCGTGCGGAATGCTTGCGGCGGCGGCGCTTACGTCCGCGGGTTGTACGCGTTGCACCAGCCGCCGTTCGCGACCCGTTTTCCGGCGAACAGCGGGCACGGTGCGTTCGGATCCGCGGCCTTGCCCTGGTACAAGCTGCAGCGGCCGCAGTCCTGGCCAGGGGTATAGCGCGCGAACGCGGCGCGGTTCACGTGAGCGGCGTCGGTGCGATAACCGAGCGCTTTCGCGACCGGATCGGTTTCGTCGAGCAGCGTCGGCGCGGCAGAGGCGGCGCGCGGCAGCGCGGCGGCCGACAGCAGGCCGGCCGCGGCGATCATGAAGGTACGGCGGGAAGCGGGGAGGCGGGGCATCGGGTGTCTCGTTATTGTTAACGTTTGGGAACATCGCAGCGGAATTCGAACACGGGCCGACCTGGGCGCCGCGCGATCGTGTCGCGCGGCGCGGGCGTCGCTCAGCTCGGCGACGCGATCACACGTTCATCAGCACCGATTTCAACTCGGTGTAATGCTCGATCGCGGCCGCGCCCATTTCGCGGCCGAAGCCCGACATCCGGTAGCCGCCGAACGGCAGCGCCGGATCGAGCGCGCTGTGGCAATTGACCCAGACCGAACCCGAGCGGATCTTCGGGATCATCCGGTGCGCGGCCGACAGGTTGTTGGTCCAGATGCTCGCGCCGAGCCCGTAGCGCGTGTCGTTCGCGAGGCGGATCGCGTCGTCGATCGTGTCGAACGGCATCGCGACCAGCACCGGCCCGAAGATTTCCTCCTGCACGAGCGGCCCTTTCTGGTCGACGTCGACGAGCACGGTCGGCTTCACGAAGAAGCCGGGGCCGTACGCTTCGCCGCCGCACGCGAGCTGCGCGCCCAGTTCGCGGCCGCGCTCGATGTAGCCGGCCACGCGCTGTTGCTGCTTTGCCGAAATCAGCGGGCCCATGTCGACCGACGGGTCGAGCGCGTTGCCGAGCTTCATGTTGCTCGCGATGCCCGCGATGTCGCCGACCACACGATCGAAGTGCTTGCGCTGCACGTACAGGCGCGAGCCCGCGCAGCACACCTGGCCGTGATTGAAGAAGATCGCGGTGGCCGCGCCCGCGGCCGCGACGGCCGGGTCCGCATCGTCGAACACGATCGTCGGCGACTTGCCGCCGAGCTCGAGCGTCACGCGCGTCATCGATTCCATCGCGGCCTTGCCGATCAGCTTGCCGACTTCGGTCGAGCCCGTGAACGTCAGCTTGTCGACGTCGGGGTGGTGCGCGAGCGCGGCGCCCGCTTCGACGCCGGTGCCGGTGACGACGTTGAACACGCCGGCCGGATAACCGGCTTCCTGCACGAGTTCCGCGAGCCGCAGGGCGGAGAGCGGCGTTTCGTCGGCCGGTTTCAGCACCATCGTGCAGCCCGTCGCGAGCGCGGGGCCGAGCTTCCAGCACGCGAGCAGCAGCGGGAAATTCCACGCGACGATCGCGCCGACCACGCCCACGGCCTCGCGCCGGATGAAGCCGTGGAACTGGCTGTCGGGCATCAGCGGCATCGACACGTCGACGGTCGCGCCTTCGATCTTGGTCGCCCAGCCGGCCATGTAGCGCAGGAAGTCGATCGACAGCTGCACGTCCATCGCGCGCGCGATCTGCGCGCTCTTGCCGTTGTTCACGCATTCGAGCTCGGCGAGCTGCTGCGCGTCGCGTTCGAGCAGATCCGCGAGACGCCACAGCAGGTTCTGCCGTTCGCGCGGCCGCATGCGGCTCCATGCGGAATCGTCGAACGCCTGGCGGGCGGCGCGGACCGCGCGGTCGACATCGGCCGCGCCGGAGGCCGGCACGCGACACAGCTCGTCGCCGGTCGCGGGGTTGTGGACGGTCAGGGTGGCGCCGCTTTCGGCGCCGCGCCACGTCTCGCCGATCAGCATCGACGGCGTGCGTGCGATGAACGACTGGGTTTGCGGAAGTAACGACAACGTTGCCTGCATGGAAGCTCCTCGCTCATCGGGGTTCGGGTGTCGAGGCGAAAAGCAGCTTCCATACCAACGTTGACGCGGCGGCCTGCATGCGCGCCGCGCACGCCATGCGGCGCGGGGCGCGCGGCGTGACGGCGCGCGATCGCGCACCCGTCCGGCGTCGCGCCGCGTCGGCCGAGTGGTGTCTCAATTTGAGAATCCGGATGCAACGTGAGACGCGACATGCGGCACGCGCGCGGCCGGCCGTCATGGCCACACCGCGGCAAAGGCGCGCGAATGCCGGTTTGGCGCGCCGGTTTGAATCGGGATTTTCCCGAGCGTTCGGCGGTAAAAGCGCGTGTTTTCCTTGTGGCAAACCCGACGTCGGCAATTGGCACGGCCTGTGCTTGAAGAGCATGAGACAAGCGCCGCAGCGCTGCAGGCCGGACGATTCGAGACCCCACGTAAAGGAGCAGAGCCTTGTTCAAGACTTTCATTCGACGCAGCCGGCCGCCCCGCGCGGA
>NZ_JAAGPM010000273.1:0-3893 GCF_017104865.1 Burkholderia sp. Ac-20349 | reverse complement strand
CGGCGGCAGCCGTCGCGTCGGTGGCGGCAGCCGCACCCGGTGCGGCATCGGCCGCCGGGGCGAGCTGCGCGGGGACCGTCTTCACGGTCGCACCCGGGCGCACCTTGTCGACGCCCTGCACGATCACGTGATCGCCCGCTTCCAGACCGCCTTCGACGATCCAGTTCGCGCCTTGCATGCCCGTCGTCTTCAGCGGGCGCGGCTCGACCTTGTTGCCGGCGTTCACCACCATCGCGATCGCCTGGCCCTTCTGGTCATGCGTGACGCCGATCTGTGGCACCAGGAACGCGTTCTCGTTCACGCCTTCCTCGATCCGTGCACGCACGAACATGCCCGGCAGCAGCACGCGGCCCGGGTTCGGGAACACCGCGCGGATCGTCACCGAACCGGTGGTCTGGTCGACCGTCACGTCCGAGAACTGCAGCTTGCCCGGCTCCGAATAGGTCTTGCCGTCCTCCAGGATCAGCGACACCTTCGCGGCGCCCGGGCCGCTCGTCTTCAGGCGGCCGCTCTGCACGTCCTGGCGCAACTTCAGGCCTTCGAGGCTCGACTGCGTGAGGTCGACATACACCGGGTCGAGCTGCTGGACCGTCGACATCAGCGTCGCCTGGCTTGCCTGCACGTACGCGCCCGGCGTCACCTGCGAGATGCCGACGCGGCCGGTGATCGGCGACACGACATCGGTATAGCCAAGGTTGATCTGTGCGGTGTCGACCGCTGCCTTGCCGGCCGCGACGTCCGCCGCGGCCTGGCCTTGCGTGGCCACCGCGTTGTCGTAGTCCTGCTTGCTGACCGCATTCGCGGCCACCAGCACCTTGTAGCGCGCGACCAGCGCGTTCTGCGTGACGAGGTTCGCCTGCGCCTTCGCGAGCGTCGCCTTCGCGCTGTTCAGCGCGGCGACGTACGGCGCCGGGTCGATCTTGTAGAGGCGCTGACCGGCCTTGACGTCGGTGCCTTCGGTGAATTCACGGCGCAGCACGATGCCGTCGACCCGTGCGCGGACCTGCGCGACGAGGAACGCACTGGTGCGGCCCGGCAGGTCGGTGAAGACCGGTACGGTTTGCGGCTGGACGGTGACGACGCCAACTTCCGGCGTTTGCGGCGGCGGTGCCGATTCTTTCTTCCCGCACGCGGCCAGGAAAACGGCGGCCGTCGCGACAGTGATTAAGCGGTATGGAACCCGTTCGACGCGCATGGAGCGACCTCTGTGTATAACCAATGGAATAAGTGCCGCACCCGACCGGAGCGAGCGCGACACGGATGCGCCTCACGGCGCAGATCGAACACCTGAAATACTGGACTGCTAGATACAGCAAGCGGCACGAAACCTCCGTGCCGACAGGTTGCCCCGCACTGCGGACTGGTACTTTGGCGGGAATCAGCAGAGTGGGATATTAACTGATTGCCACTTGGGTCATTCGATCGTAGGGTGGTATTGTATATACATTCATGAATGTATGTAAAAAGCCCGTTTATGCCCCGCCTGCTGTCCAGTCTTACGGATTATTACCAACCGCAAGCATAGCCAGTCTATATGACTGCGCCGAGGGTTGCAGACCCTATATTCACCTACGATCGATCCAATCAGGCCTGCACATGGTCAGACGTACCAAGGAGGAGGCGCTCGAGACGCGCAATCGCATTCTCGACGCCGCCGAACACGTGTTCTTCGAGAAGGGCGTGTCGCACACGTCGCTCGCGGACATCGCCCAGCACGCCGGCGTGACGCGCGGCGCAATCTACTGGCATTTCGCGAACAAGAGCGAACTGTTCGACGCGATGTTCGACCGCGTGTTTCTGCCGATCGACGAACTGAAGCGGATGCCGCTCGACGCGCCGGGCGGCAATCCGCTGGAGAAGATCCGCCAGATCCTGATCTGGTGCCTGCTCGGCGTGCAGCGCGACGCGCAGTTGCGCCGCGTGTTCAGCATCCTGTTCATGAAGTGCGAGTACGTCGCGGATCTGGAGCCGCTGCTGCAGCGCAACCGCGCGGGGATGAGCGAGGCGCTGCACGCGATCGACGCCGATCTCGCGGCGGCCGTGCGGCTCAAGCTGCTGCCCGAGCGGCTCGATACGTGGCGCGCGACGCTGATGCTGCACACGCTCGTCAGCGGTTTCGTGCGCGACACACTGATGCTGCCCGACGAGATCGATGGCGAGCGGCATGCGGAAAAGCTCGTCGACGGCTGTTTCGACATGCTGCGCTACAGCCCGGCGATGCTGAAGGACGACGACTGACCGCGCGACGCGCGTTCGCCCGCGGCTCTCGTTTCATCGGGCGGCGCGGCAACCTCGCCAACGCGCCGCCCCCTCCTCCTCCCCATCCGGTTCAGGCCGCCTTCGCGCGCTGCGCGCGGGCCCGCCGGTTCGACGCGGCGACCGAATCGTGCTTCGGCATCGGCGCGCCGGCCAGTCCCGCGATCCACGCATCGGTCGACATCACGGCCGCGAAATTCGACTGGAACACCACCGCGTACGCGCGATGAATCTCCTCGGCGCTCGCCGCGCCCGCTTCGTTCTCGTACGGCAGTGCGCCCGTCGCGTCATCGAGGTACTCGACATTCAGCCCCGCGTGCGCCGCGTGATAGACCGTCGCCGCATTGCAGTTGTGCGTCATGTAGCCGGCCACCGCGAGCGTATCGATCCCGTGCGCCTCGAGCCACTCGGCAAGGTCGGTCCCGGCAAACGAGCTGGCCTGCGTCTTCTCGATCAGGTGCGCGTACGGCCGGCCGGCGACCACCGCGTGCAGTGCAACACCGTCGGAGCCGGGCGCGAAGATCGGCGCACCGGCCGGCGCGACGTGCTGGACGACGATCACCGGCACGCCGGCCGCATGCGCGGCATCGATCGCACGGCCGATATTCGCGAGCGACACGTCGAGCGGCGGGTATTCGATCGGCAGGTTGCCCGTCACGTACTCGTTCTGGACGTCGATCACGATCAGCGCGCGACGGGAAGCCGGGCGGGAAACGGAATGGGCAGCGGAATGCGGGACGGCGTTCGACATGGCGGGCTCCTGGTCCGGGGGCGCGGCCCCGCCCCGGAACGGGACGGCCAGCAGCGCGATGCGATGCATTGTCGGCGCGCATCGCTCGCGCGGACAGTGGCCCGATAGCCATTCTTCGATAGAATCGGGCCATCGCCATTCCGGAGCTCGCCATGACCGCCGCTGCCTCGTCCACCCGGCCCGCCTCGCCCGTTCCGACCGTCGTTGCCGTGATCGCGTACGAAGGCATCAGCCCGTTCCACCTGTCGGTGCCGTCCGTCGTGTTCGGCAAGGAACGCGATGCGGCCGCGTCGCCCGTATTCGAGTTCCGCGTCTGCTCGGCCGAACGCGGCCCGCTGTCGACGACCGGCGGCTTCACGATCACCGCGCCATACGGGCTCGACGGGCTCGACGACGCGGACATCGTCATCGTGCCCGCGTGGCGCGATCCGGACGAAGCGCCGCCCGACGTGCTGGTCGACGCGGTCCGCGCGGTCGCCGCGCGTGGCGCGCAGCTCGTCGGGCTGTGCCTCGGCGCCTACGTGCTCGCCGCGGCCGGCCTGCTCGACGGCCGCCCGGCCACTACGCACTGGGCATGGGCCGACGACTTCGCGCAACGCTTTCCGCGCGTGAAGCTCGATCCGGACGTGCTGTACGTGGACGATGGCAACCTGATGACGTCGGCCGGCACGGCCGCGGGGCTCGACTGCTGCCTGCACGTCGTGCGACGGCGCTTCGGCTCGGACGCCGCGAACCAGATCGCGCGCCGCCTCGTGATCCCGCACGCAACTGCCGATGAGCACGCTGCGCCGCGTGCTGACGCAGCTCGACGCCGCGGGCCTGAGCGCGACGACGTTGAACGAGGACGGCACCGGCAGCGCCGCGCTGACCGACGAAGGACGCGCCG
>NZ_JAAGPM010000272.1:0-239 GCF_017104865.1 Burkholderia sp. Ac-20349 | reverse complement strand
TTAGCTAGCTACATGATAATAGACATCAGTTGTGGTATCGAGACGATACTCAACAGTACCATCCACTTGTGAGTATAATCTGCAGTCATTGTTAGCAGTCAAGATATCTGGACCGATGATCATCGAAGTGCGAACTCACACTAAGCTGTTTTCCTGTTAGTAACAACTGCTAAATATTTTGTTTTGTTTACGTTACTCCATCATTTTTTTTTTTTTTTTTTTTTTTTTTTTTTAATGCT
>NZ_JAAGPM010000271.1:0-3815 GCF_017104865.1 Burkholderia sp. Ac-20349 | reverse complement strand
CCACGCTCGGCATCGTGCTGCGCGGCACGCTGACGCTCGACCTGCTGACCGACGAAGGTCGCGCGCGCAGCCGCGTGCTGCACCGGCTGGCGCTGCTGCGGGTGCCAGGCATCGTGCGCTGCCAGGGCGCGCAGCTTGCGATGTCGGGCGAGCGCGACGAGGTCTGGCAGCTCGGCGAGCCGCTCGAGCAACAGGCCGCGCTGATCGAAGCCGGCGCGTGGGGCGCGACGCTGGCCGACGCGGCGCGCGCGCGGCTCGAGGATGAATTGCGTGAGGCGGGCGGCCGCATCGCGCCGCTCGCGGACGGGCTGAACCGCGCCGCATGGGCCGGGCTGGCGGCACTGAGCGACAGCTTGCTGGGCACGCTGCACGACGCGGTCGCGCGCGAGCAGCGCTTCGAATCGCTCGCACCGGCGCTCGGGAATCTGCATACGTTGCTGCGTCACGGCCATCTGCTCGGCATGCACGATGCGCCGGTGTTGCGGATCGTCGTCGAGGCCGGTTTCGATCGCGCGCTATGGTTGCTCGAACCGGCCGCCGCGCTGGCGCCGGGCGATCTCGATGCCCATGTGCAGGGGCACGTCGCGCTGCGCCGGATCGTGGCCGACGTGCTGGCCGGCGCCGAGGGCGTCACCCACACGCCGCTCGCGATCGAGCCGTTGCGCGCGCTGGCCGTCTGGCGGCGCAAGGCGGCCGATACCGCGGCGGCACCCGCGAGTCGCGGCGCGGCGCTCGGGGCGTTGCTTGATCTCGCCGCGCATGCCTGCGCCGAGGACGGTCAACCCGTCGCCGGCATCGACGATGCGATGGCGCTGCTGCAGGCGATGCCGGCCGCCGCGCTCGGCGATGCGCTCGGCGGATTGCTGGCGCTGGCGCGCGAGACGCTGGCGAGCGCGCCCGCGTTCGTCGCGGGCATGGATGCGACCGTGCGCGCACTCGACGATGCCGATTTCGTGCTTGCGCTGCCGGGGCTGCGCGGCGCGTTCGCGTGGTTGCCGCCGCAGGAGCGCGGGCGGCTTGCCGATCAGGTGCTCGCGCTGCACCAGGCGACCCACCTGTCGCGACGCGTGCTGACCGAGCGGCACGCGGAAGAGGCATCGCCTGAGGCGGCCGCGCACGCGGCACGCATCGAGGCACAGGTGCTGGGCCGCTTGCGGCGCTGGGGGCTGACGCCCGATCCGGAGGCATCGTGACGCGCCGATCAACGGGCCGCCACGCGCCCGGCTTCTCCTTCCTTCACCCCGAGGTCGCGCCGTCATGGCACCGCGCGGCGCGGTTTCCACGAGTCCTGCCATGCCGCTGAACATTCCCGGTCCGCTCGAACGCTGGCGGCTGCTGCTCGGCGAACCGGCCGAAGCCGCGTGCGGCACGCCCGGTGCCGATGCACAGGCCGCCGATGCGGCGCTCGAATGGCTGTACGGCCGCGACGGCGACCGCGCGCAGCGTGGCGAGCGCGGTGCCAACCTCGGGCCGTCCGCGCTGAGCACGCCGGACTGGATCAACGCGATCCACACGCTGTTTCCGAAAGAGGTGATCGACCGGCTCGAACGCGATGCGGTCGAGCGCTTCGGTATCGACGAAGTCGTCACGAACCTCGACGTGCTGGAGCGGATCGAGCCGTCCGAATCGCTGCTGCGCGCCGTGCTGCACACCAAGCACCTGATGAATCCCGAGGTGCTGGCGGCCGCGCGGCGGCTGGTGGCCGAAGTCGTCCGGCGCATCATGGAGCGGCTGGCGACCGAAGTGCGGCAGGCCTTCAGCGGCACGCGCGACCGGCGCCGGCGCTCGCGGATGAAGATCGCGCGCAATTTCGACTACACGCGCACGCTGGCCGCGAACCTGCGCCACTGGCATCCCGAGCGGCGCAAGCTGTATCTCGACACGCCGGTTTTCAACAGCCGCACGCGTCGCCAGGTCGAGCCGTGGGACATCGTGCTGCTCGTCGACCAGAGCGGGTCGATGGTCAACTCGGTGATCCACAGCGCGGTGATGGCCGCGTGTCTGTGGCAATTGCCGGGCATGCGCACGCGGCTCGTGGCCTTCGACACATCGGTGGTCGACCTGACCGCCGACGTGTCCGACCCGGTCGAGCTGCTGATGAAGGTACAGCTCGGCGGCGGCACGGACATCGCGAAGGCCGTCGCGTATGCGCAATCCTGCGTCGCGAATCCCGCGCGCACGGTCGTCGTGCTCGTCAGCGATTTCTACGAAGGCGGCAGCGGCTACGAACTCGTGCGCCGCGTGAAGGCGCTGGCCGAGAGCGGCGCGCGCGTGCTCGGGCTGGCCGCGCTCGATTCGGCGGCCGAGCCCGCGTACGACCGCGAGATGGCCGCGCGGCTCGTGAACGCCGGCGCGCAAGTCGGCGCGATGACGCCCGGGCAACTGGCCGCGTGGCTCGCCGAGAAGGTGCAGGGATGAGCGCGCCGATGCGTGACGACCTGCTCGAACTGACGCCGGAGGCGCTGACCGCGCTCGCCAACGCCGGGTTCGTCAAGCGCGCACAGAAGGATGTCGCGGCCGGCGCGATGCCTGCGCTGGCGGTCGACGGCGACGGTACGGTGCATGCGTCGTTCGACGACGGCGTGCGGACCAGCCTGCCGCCGGGGCGGACCTTGCGCGATGCGGCGTGCAGCTGCACCGCGAGCGGCATGTGCCGGCATCGCGTGATGCTGGTGCTGGCCTATCAGGCGAGTACGCCGGCGAACGAAGCGGCCGAAGCGGCTGCGTCGGGCGATGGACATGCAGGCGGAGACGGCAAGGCGGGGCAGGCCGATCCGCGCGACGAATCGATCCGCGATCCGAACGACGCAACGCACGGCGAAACGCGCGATGGCCCGGACGATGCGTCATCGGACAACGACACGAATGGCACGTCGTCCGCGGATCGCGCATGGAGCCCGGCCGATTTCGACGATGCCGCGCTGGCGGCGAGTTTCGCGCCGTCGGTGCTCGAACAGGCCGCGCGCCTCGCGGTCGCGCGCCCCGTCGTGGCCGTGCAGCCGTGGTCCGACGCGCAGTCGTCGCCGATTGCACGCCTGCCGATGTGCACCGTGCGGTTCTTCTCGCGGCGCTCGCTCGCGCATGCGCGCTGCGACTGCCGGCAGGGTAGCGGCTGCGCGCACGTCGTGGTGGCCGTCTGGGCGTTTCGCCAGGCCGGTACACCGGCCGACGGCGCAACGGAGACGATCGTCGAGGTGCGCCCGCCGGCCGGCAATGAAGCGGAGAGCGACGACGACCGTTCACCGCTGCGCGACGACGCGGCGCGTGCGTTGATCGCCGACCTCGACGGGCTGGTACACGCCCTGTGGCTGGACGGTTCGAGCCAGCCGCCGATCGCGCTGGCCGCGCGCGTGGAGTCGCTGCGCGGCCGTCTGCGCGAGCGCGGCTGGCAGTGGGTCGACGACGCGCTCGACGAAGCCTGGCAGCTCGTGCTCGCGCAGCATGCGCGCAGCAGCCGTTTCGAGCCGCTGCGGCTCGTGCGCGTGCTGGCCGAACTGTGGGCACGCCTGCGCGCGGCGAGGGACGCCGCGACGCAGCCCGACAGCGCCACGGTACCGGCCCGCCAGATGCTCGGCATCGGCGTGAAGGGCGAGGTCGAACTCGATCATCTGCGGCTGGTGTCGCTCGGCGTCGAGCTGTGGGCCGACGAAGCGGAAGAGGGGGCGAGCGTGCTGTTCGCCGATCCCGATACGCAACCTGGTGCTCTCGCAACGACCGGCGAGAATCCTCGAACTCGGCAGTTCATGCGGCGTGTCCACGCTGTATTTTGCCGAGGCGCTGCGCACGTTGGGCAGCGGCGTGGTCGTCGCGACCGA
>NZ_JAAGPM010000270.1:0-3918 GCF_017104865.1 Burkholderia sp. Ac-20349 | reverse complement strand
ACTGATCGAGGAAGAGCTCCGCGACCGTCGACTGGTACACCTTCCACATCTTCTTGCGCAGCACCCGCCCCTTGTCGGTGATGCTCGCGTACGCGGCACGGCCGTCGTCCGCCGAACGGGCGCGCGTGACGAGCCCCTCCTGTTCGAGCCGGTCGACGAGGCGCGTCAGGTTGTAACGCTCGATCGCGAGCACGTCGGCGAGTTCGTGCATGCGGCGCGTGCCGTCGGGCCCGCTTTCGAGCCCCCACAACGCGTCGTACCACGCATAGGCCGGCAGGCCGGCCGCCGCGAGGCGGCGCTCGATCTCGCGAATCATCGTCCGGTGCGCGCGGACGAACGAGAACCACAGATCGGGTTCGGGTGCGCTCATGTCAGGTCGTTCCTCTCGTTGAATTGCAGTTGCAATTAAATTTTACCTCGATAACAATTGCCCTCACACGATTGCAATTGCAACTATCCGCCCACCGATCGGCGGGCGTTCCGTCGCGCG
Source organism: Burkholderia sp. Ac-20349 (assembly GCF_017104865.1). NCBI lineage: Bacteria > Pseudomonadati > Pseudomonadota > Betaproteobacteria > Burkholderiales > Burkholderiaceae > Burkholderia > Burkholderia sp. Ac-20349. Next base: position 3,428 of record NZ_JAAGPM010000270.1, on the reverse strand, counting down.
TCGCGGCGCCACGACCGTCGCCCCGCGCAGCCTTATGCTTCTGGAGACACTGCATGACCGCACCTCTCGCGCTACCCGACATCGACCCGCAGGAAACCCGCGAATGGCTCGATGCACTCGAATCCGTGATCGCGCTCGAAGGCCGCCCGCGCGCGCACTACCTGCTCGACCAGCTTGCCGACCTCGACGCGGCGCGCCACGGCGACCTACACGGCCGCGTGACGACCGCGTACGTGAACACGGTGCCGCGTGAACGGCAACCGGCCTATCCGGGCGATCTCGCGCTCGAACGGCGCCTGAACGCGATGATCCGCTGGAACGCGATGGTGATGGTGCTGCGCGCGGGCCGGCATTCGAACGTCGGCGGGCACATCGCGACCTACCAGTCGGCCGCGGTGCTGTACGACGTCGGCTTCGATCACTTCTTCCGCGGCCGCACCGATACGTTCGACGGCGACATGGTCTACATCCAGGGCCATTCGGCGCCCGGCATCTATGGCCGTGCGTACCTGGAAGGCCGCATCACGGACGCGCAGCTCGACAACTTCCGCCGCGAGACCGGCCGCGAAGCGGGACGCGACGGGCTGTCGTCGTATCCGCATCCGCGCCTGATGCCCGATTTCTGGCAATTCCCTACCGTGTCGATGGGGCTCGGGCCGCTCACGGCCGCGTATCAGGCGCGCTTCATGCGCTACCTCGAATATCGCGGGCTGAAAGCGCATCAGGGCCGCAAGGTCTGGGCCTTTCTCGGCGACGGCGAAATGGACCAGCCCGAATCGCTCGCCGCGATCTCGCTCGCCGGGCGCGAACGGCTCGACAACCTGATCTTCGTCGTCAACTGCAACCTGCAGCGCCTTGACGGCCCGGTGCGCGGCAACGGCAAGGTCATCCAGGAACTCGAAGGCACGTTCCGCGCGGCGGGCTGGAACGTCGTCAAGGTGATCTGGGGCGGCGGCTGGGATCGCCTGCTCGAACGCGACACCACGGGCCTGCTGCGCCAGCGCATGATGGAATGCGTCGACGGCAATTACCAGACCTTCAAGTCGCAGAGCGGCGCGTACGTGCGCGAGCATTTCTTCGGCAAGTACCCCGAACTGCTCGAGCTCGTCGCCGATCTGTCCGACGACGACATCTGGAAACTGGCGCGCGGCGGCCACGATCCGGAAAAGGTGCACGCAGCCTATGCGCAGGCGATGCACGCGGACGGCCGGCCGACCGTCGTGCTCGCGAAGACGGTCAAGGGCTTCGGGATGGGCGAAGCCGGCGAAGGCCAGAACGTGAACCACCAGTTGAAGAAGATGAGCGCGGACGCCGTCCGCGCGTTCCGCGACCGCTTCGCGCTGCCGGTCAGCGACGCGCAACTCGACGACCTGCCCTACCTGAAACCCGAACCGGGCAGCGCCGAGGCACGCTACTTCGCGGAGCGCCGTGCCGCGCTCGGCGGCCACGTGCCGGCCCGCTTCAGCCACGTAGCGCCGCTGCCGGTACCGCCGCTCGACGCGTTCGACGGTCAGCTCAAGGACAGCGGCGAGCGCGGGTTGTCGACGACGATGGCGTTCGTGCGCATCCTCGGCACGCTGCTGAAGGATCCCGCACTCGGCAAGCTCGTCGTGCCGATCGTGCCGGACGAATCGCGCACGTTCGGGATGGAAGGCCTGTTCCGCCAGATCGGCATCCACTCGCATCTCGGCCAGCTCTACACGCCGCAGGACGCGGGCCAGCTCAGCTACTACAAGGAAGCGAAGGACGGGCAGATCCTGCAGGAAGGCATCAACGAATCGGGCGCGATCGCCTCGTGGATCGCAGCCGGCACCGCGTACAGCAACCACGGCCTGCCGGCGATCCCGTTCTACATCTTCTATTCGATGTTCGGGCTGCAACGCGTCGGCGATCTCGCGTGGGCGGCCGGCGACGCGCGTACGCGCGGCTTCCTGCTCGGCGCGACGTCCGGCCGCACGACGCTGATGGGCGAAGGGCTGCAGCACGACGACGGGCACAGCCACGTGTTGTCGTCGGTGATTCCGAACTGCGTGTCGTACGACCCGACCTATGCGTACGAACTCGCGGTGATCGTGCGCGACGGCCTGCGGCGGATGTTCGCGGAACAGGAGGATGTGTACTACTACATCACGCTGCTCAACGAGAACTACCCGCATCCGGCGCTGCCGGACGGCGCGGAGGCCGGCATTCTCAAGGGGCTTTACCTGCTGCGCGAAGACACATCACAGGCGACCGACGCGCCGCACGTGCAGTTGATGGGCAGCGGCGCGATCCTGCGCGAGGTGCTCGCCGCGAGCGACCTGCTCGCGCAGGACTTCGGCGTGACGAGCGACGTGTGGAGCGCGACGAGCCTGAACGAGCTGCGCCGCGACGGGCTTGCGGCGGAACGCTGGAACCTGCTGCATCCGGATCAGGCGCCGCGCGTGCCATACGTGCAGCAATGCCTCGACGGCCGCACGGGGCCGGTGGTCGTCGCGACCGACTACATGAAGATCGTCGGCGACCAGATCCGCGGGTTCGTCGACGGCCGGCGCTTCGTGTCGCTCGGCACCGACGGCTTCGGCCGCTCGGATACGCGCGACGCGCTGCGCACGTTCTTCGAGGTCGACCGGCACTTCATCGTGATCGCAGCGCTGAAGGCGCTCGCCGACGACGGCGTAATTCCGCGTGCCAAGGTAGGTGAAGCGATCCGGCGCTACGGCATCGACATCGACAAGGTCGATCCGGCCAGCGTGTAGTCATGCGGTGGCGCGGCAGGCGGGATTGCGCCAGCCTGCCGCGCCACCGCCCTGCCCGCGCTACTGCCCCGACTGCGCGAGCGGGCCTTGCGGGCCCTGTCCCGTTCCCGACGGCCAGCCGCCCGCCAGCGCCTTGTACAGCGCCACCGTCGACGCCGCACTGCGCATCCGCCCGTCGGCCGCCGCATCCTGCGCCTGCAGCAGCGTGCGTTGCGCGTCGAGCACTTCGTAGTAGTCGATCGCCCCCGCCGAGAAACGCGCCTGCGCCAGTTGCGCGGCGCGCGCGCTGTCGGTCGCGGCCCGCACGAGATGGTCCGTCTCGTCACGCGTGCGGGCGGCGCGCAGCAGCGCGTTCTCCGTTTCCTCCAGCGCCCCGAGCACGGTCTGCCGGTACTGCGCAAGCTGCCCGGCCGCTTCCGCATCGCTCGCCGCGATCCGCGCACGCACGCGGCCGACGTCGAGGAACGACCAGTCGATGCCGAGCGCGATCAGGTTCGTGTCGCTGCCCGCGCGGAAGAACCCGTAGCTGCTCGTCGCGCTGCCGAGCAGGCCCGACAGCGTGAAGCGCGGACAGGTCGATGCGATGGCGCTGGCCCGAGAACAGCAGTTCGATGCCGTGATGTTCGAGCCCTTCGCGACGCATCCGGTCGCCGAGGCCGGCTTCGTTCAGCGTGTCGACCGTGCCCTGCT